>CALKJP010000132.1 GCA_937995645.1 uncultured Bacteroidia bacterium | reverse complement strand
AGCATGATGTATGCGCTCTTTACCCAAACGCTCTTCTGCCCAGTACATATCGGACGTGGCATGAACCGGTTGTACCGATGGCAACACGCTGTATTTTTTAAATTTTTCCCAATCAGCGGGATTTACTACCTGTGCATGTTCTATTCGCCAACGATAATCATTTAATTCTTTTAATACTTCGCCATAAATATCTAAAACTAAACGATTGGCTGAGTCGCCAATGCAATGGGTGTTCATTTGAAATCCTTTGTTATATAGTAATTTGGCATAATAACGTAGCGTATCGGCACTTACCAATAATAAACCCATATAATTTTTCATATCGCTGTAATTTTCGAGCAGTAAAGCCCCTCGAGAGCCTAAAGCGCCATCGGCATAAAATTTAAAAGAGCGAATGTGCAATTTATCGGTTTGGTATATGCCATTATTTAAAAAATATTCAAGATTTTTTGTTTCCGGCAAAAGCATGGCATAAACAGGCATACTTAATTCGCCTGCTTTTTGTAAAGAATCGAGAAGCATAACTTCATTAAAACGTAATCCGGCATCGGTTAATGACGTAAGCCCTAATGCAAACAAATCTTTTTCTGCTTTTTTAGCTAAAGCTGTAAATTTTTCAGGCTTTGGCATAGGTATAATTTCCATTATAGCATCCATTGCTTTATCCACTAATACACCGCTTAATTTGCCATTTTCAGCAATAATTGTTCCTCCAAAAATTTCAACTCCCTGTGTAATGCCCGCCATATCTAAGGCTTTTTGATTGGCTATTGCCGCATGCCCGTCTATACGGGTTAAAAAAACGGGTTTGTTTGGAAATAAACTGTCTAATTTTTCTTTGGTAGGAAATTGCTTATCGGGCCATAAATTTTGGTCCCATCCTCTCCCAATTATCCATTCATTATCGGTTTTAGAAGCATATTCAGCAACTTTAAGTATGGTTTCTTCCCATGATTTTAAACCGTATAAAGCAACTTCATCATAACTTTTTATATAACTTACAAAATGGCAATGTGCATCAATAAATCCCGGATAAATATATTTTTTACCGGCATCGTACTTTATGCGAGGTGCATAATGATTGATGAGTTCATTAAAATTACCAATGGCTACAATTTTTCCGTCATGAATCACCATGCATTCGGCTGTAGAAAAACTATCATCAACGGTGTAAATTTTTGCATTAAGAACCATCATATCTACTGCTTGTTTTTGATTACAAGCAGCAAAAACAAATACTAAAAAGGCAATTAAAACTCGTAGGAAAAATTTAGATGACGTCATGGTATGTTATACTTTATGAATATACATGGCATTTGCCTGCGCTGTGGGTGTAATTACAATATCGTTTATACAAACATGAGCAGGACGGGTAGCTGCAAAATAAACTATCGTAGCAATATCTTCGGCATATAAAGGGGTAAATCCTTTATATACATTTTTGGCTTTTTCTGCATCGCCCTTATAACGCACTAATGAAAATTCTGTTTCAGCAGCACCGGGGCATATTCCCGTAACTTTAATGCCGTGCTCCAGCATGTCAATTCGCATGGCTTTGGTAATGGCATCTACGGCATGTTTGGTTGCACAATAAACGTTTCCTTTCTGATACACCTCTTTACCGGCAATGGAACCTATGTTAAAAACATGAGCATTGCCTGTTTTAATCAGCAATGGCATAACTGCTCTTGAAACATACAGCAAGCCTTTTACATTGGTATCTATCATCGTGTCCCAGTCTTCTATATCGCCATCTTGTATAAGATTTAAACCTTGTGCTAATCCGGCATTATTTACCAGAATATTAATATTTTTCCATTTACCGAATAAGCTATCAATTGCTTGTTTAACAGCATTCTTGTCGCGCACATCAAAAGGTAATTGTAAAACATCTGCACCATTATTTCGTAATTCTTTTTCCAACTCATTTAAACGTTCTTTTCTGCGACCATTAATAATTATATCATTTCCGTTTTTAGAAAATATTTGAGCAATGGCTTTCCCAAAACCGGCAGTAGCTCCGGTAACAAATACAATTTTTTTCATAGTATTTTTTTTAAAAAAGGTATTTTTTGAATTAGTTTTTCAATGTTTAAACAACAAATAATTATCATTAGTATAAAAGGTAAAAGTGGTAGTTTATATCGCACAAGAGCACCTAAAATAGGTGTTACTAATCCTATCATTACAGCCAAATACACTATAAATGTTAATGCAAACATGATAAAAAGTTGTTCTTGAAGGTTCGGTTTTTTAAAGAAAAAAAGCATTATAATAATTAAAGCAAGTATAAAAAGGTTTTCTGCTGCAGGCATAGCATATATTACCGATTTAATTTCAAAAACCGTAGGACGCATTAAAGTATTATAGATTGCCTGCGGGCTATGAATTAAAATGCTTATTGCTGATTTATCAAATGGTATGGCAGGAATAGCGCTTTTGGCATCCCATTCGTAGGCAACATTCACAAAATCGTTACGCTTAAACCATAATTTATTCGCAATATCTAATTCAGGATTTATCCATTTTAAATTAAAAATAATTAAAACCAAGAATAATTGAATTACTGCAAATGCGAGCCAGATTTTTTTGAAAGCTATTTTTTTTAAACCATAATAAGTTACAGCTGCTGGTATCAAGCAAAGCAGTACATAAACTTTTATCATTGCCAAAACTAAAATGCCCATAATAATAGCAGCAGCATATTTAAAATTTATTTCATTATGAGTAATTTTAAAAAATCCAAAGCAAAACAGACCTAAGCCAAAAATTAAAATACCTTCTTTTAAAACACCAGACCCCCAAAACAAAACCGTAGGCATAAAAAAAACAGCTGCAAATAAAAGTTTAGCTTTTGTTTTAAATAAATCGTAAACTCCTTTAAAAAGTAATAGCAAACCACTAAATGATAGCATATTCATAAAAAGTGTGTGCACATGAAAATTTCCCCGGGAAAAAAAGTGCACCAAAGCATTAAATCGTATTACCGTTCGGTTATCTATCACCCATGCATAATTATACTCTTTATCCCAATTCAAAAAACGCTCATAAAAGGGTATTAACTCTGCTTTGTTTTTGCCTAAATCAAAAAATAATTCTAAAAAATAAACAGGATTTTGCTTAAATGCTTCAAACATAATAGCAGCATCGTCAAAATACCGATACTGGTCACCGGTATCTCTATCGGTATAGTAATACGTGTAAATGTACCAAATAGCTACACCGGCTATTAACTTTAAGTTAAATGCAAATAAAGCAGCCTTGTAGCCTAATTCAGGCAAATGAAAAAACTTATACCGAACAATCAGTAAGTTAAAAATAATGAGATAAAATAAAGGAAGTATGATTTCAAACATTCAACTTACTCAATAATTGCCGGACGTTCGGTTATTTCATGATAACATAATACTCCTTTTGAAAAATAATGCCCAACTAAACTCTTGCGAGTGGCTCCCTTACGATTAATTTTCTTTCCTCCATGTATTAAATTGGCATGCCAAATTAATACATCACCTTTTTTGGCAGTAAATTCAATCGGTTGCAGATTATGTTCTTTTATTAATTCTTGAATTTTAAATTCGTAATTGGTATAATTATTTTCTCCCAGCCATAAAGCTGTATTTCCGGTTTCAAAATCTTCGTTAAAAATATAAGGCAATCTATGACTTCCCGGATAATAATACACCGGACCGGCATCGGTATCAATATCTTCTAAAGCAACCCAAACACCCACCAGATAGCCTTTGGGTTCGGTACTCATGTGAATAAAATCTGAATGTGGGTTTTGCTGGCTTCCTTGAAAAAAATTTATGGTTTGAAACAAATCGGTTTCTTTTCCTAAAAGAAATGAAATAAGTCGCAATAGTTCTTTATCGCGCATCATAGCGTTAACCTTTGGAGATTGGCGAAAAGCATCCATAATTCTACCACCGGTATAATTATAATCAATAGTTTGTTGTTTAAACAACAATTCAATTTCTGTATATGTATCATCAATTTGCTTTTCACTAAAATATCGTTCTAGCAAGACATACCCTTTATCAATCCATTGGTTAAATTGTTTTTGAACCGATTCGGGAAAAGTTTTGGTTTCAGGATGTTTAGCCAGTTGTTCTTTTGCATCGGCTTTATCAAGCCAAGGCATTTCTGTATCAGGTATTTTAATATCTCTATGTGATAGCGAACTAAATATGCTTTTATTTATCCCATATTTTTCGTATAAAGCTTTGTTGTTTTTTAACTTATCAGCTTGCGATAAATTATATAATACATAAGCCGGTTTGAACTTACGTAAAATGCCTCTGTACTTTTGAATAAATTTTGACATACTGCTTGCTTTGCTTAAAAGTTGTTAAAAATACAAATAAATACCCTGTTACCCTAATGATTAAAATCATATTAGGAATTAAAATATGTATATTTGAACTATCAAATAATTTTAATAAATGCGTAATTTATTTTTACTGGGATTTATTCCTTTATTTCTTTCTTGTTCATCCGGGAAAAATGGCAAAGTTACCATTTCCGGAACCTTAGATAACAGCAATGGTGAAACACTAATTTTAGAGCAATTAACCTTTTCTCAGTCTATTGTTAAAGACTCTGCTAAAGTGGATAAAAACGGTAAATTTGAAATTATCACCAATTTGCCTGAAAAAGGATTTTATCGTTTAAAAATTAATCAGCAAAATTATTTAGTATTAATTTTAGATACTATTGAAACTATTCATATTAAAGCAAATGCTGCAAACATGGCTGATGGATATAGTATAGAAGGCACTTCAGAAGACTCTAAATTACTTCAAATCTTAAATGAACAAATGAAGATTAGCTCAATTAAGCGTGATTCCCTTCAGCGGGTATTCATGGCTAAACAAGGCGACCCGAATATAGAACAAATCGGACAACAGTTAGAAGCCGAATTTAATGCTTCGGTAAATGAACAAATTGAATTCATTAAAAAATTTATTGCAGCAAACAATCATTCCTTTGCATCATTAGCAGCCATAGAGCAACTAAACCCTGAAAACGATTTAGAAATATTTAAAATATTACATGATGGATTAAATGAAAGGTTCCCAAATTCCAGCTATGTTCAGGCTTTTACCAGTAGATACAAAGAGCTTTCTAAACTGGCAATTGGTGCAGAGGCACCCGATATAGTAATGAATACTCCATCGGGCGAAGTTTTAACTTTATCGTCATTAAAAGGCAAAGTAGTTTTAATCGATTTCTGGGCATCGTGGTGTAAACCCTGTCGCATGGAAAATCCAAATGTAGTTAAACTTTATGCGAAATATAAAGATAAAGGCTTTGAAATATTAGGCGTATCGTTAGATAGAGAAAAATCAGCATGGGAGCAAGCGATTAAAGACGACAATCTTACATGGAAACATGTTAGCGACTTAGCTTTTTGGAATTCTGCAGTTGTTAAACAGTATAACATAACTGGAGTTCCTTTTACTGTTTTAGTTGATAAAGAAGGAAAAATTATTGCCAAAGGATTAAGAGGTCAAGAATTAGAACAAAAACTGGAAGAAATTTTTAAAGGTTCTTAAACATTGAATAAAAATTTTATGAAAAAATATTTGAAGCCTCGCATTTTATATGCGGGGCTTTTGTGTTTAAACACTTTTATCGCTCAGGCTCAAAATAATAAAGCATACTTTCAACAAGAGGTTAATTATTCGATTGATGTATTGCTCGATGATAAAAACCATGAATTACATGGATTTATCAGCATAGAATACATTAATCACTCACCCGATACTTTACACGGCATATATATGCACCTATGGCCCAATGCTTATAAAAACCATCAAACTGCATTGGCTAAAGATTTACTGCAGGGCGGTTCAACCGAATTTTATTATTCCAAAGAAGAAGAAAGAGGTTATATTGACAGTTTAAACTTTAGAGTTAATGAACAAACTATTCGCTGGGAATACGATAAAGAACATATTGACATTGCCTTTTTAAAACTTAACAACTCTTTATTACCGGGGAGAAAAATTACCATTACAACTCCGTTTAGAGTAAAAATTCCCGTTGGTAAATTTTCACGCTTAGGGCACGATGATAAATCGTATATGATTTCGCAATGGTATCCCAAACCTGCCGTTTACGATAAAAATGGATGGAACCCAATGCCCTACTTAAATCAAGGTGAATTTTATTCAGAATTTGGAAGCTTTGATGTAAAAATTACCCTTCCGGCATTTTACCGGGTAGGCGCTACGGGCGATTTACAAACCGCTTCTGAAATTGCTTTTTTAGATAGTTTAGCCGCAATAACACATTCGTTGCAAATGCCCGAAAAAGGCTTCTTCAATTTCCCTAAAGATGAACCTTTAAAAACCATTCATTTCAAACAAAATAATATACATGATTTCGCCTGGTTTTGCAGCCGCGAATATTATGTAAGAAAAGGACAAGTAGAATTGCCCAACAGCGGAAGAATAGTAAAAACATGGACTATGTTTAGCGAAGAGGCATTTAATGCATGGCGCAATAGCATTGAATACATGAACGATGCCTTGTATTACTATTCCTTATGGTTGGGCGATTATCCTTACAATCAGGCAACAGCCGTTGAAGGATTGCTCGATGCAGGCGGTGGTATGGAGTATCCCAATGTTACTGTTATAACATCAATAGAAGATGCTTTTACTTTAGAAGTAACCATTATACATGAAATAGGTCATAATTGGTTTTACGGAATTTTAGGCAGCAACGAACGCAAACATCCTTGGATGGACGAAGGCTTAAACTCATATTACGAAACACGCTACATACATACCAAATATCCGCAAGCAGGAATGCTAGGCAAAGGAAAATCGGGCTTATTAGGATTTTTAGGATTAGACAACTCGAATCATTTAACACAATTTGAATTAGGATACTTTTTTCAAGCACGTAAAAACGAAGATCAACCCATAGAATTACCATCTAATGAATTTTCAGAATTAAACTACGGAGCTATTGTATATGGTAAATCAGCTTTGGTATTTACTTATTTGGAAGCTTATTTAGGAAGAGAAAAAATGGATGAAATAATGAAGGCATATTATGAAAAATGGAAATTTAAACATCCGCAACCCGAAGATTTACGTGCCATATTTGAAGAAAAAAGCGGCAAAGACTTAAGTTGGTTTTTCGATGAAGTAATCGGCACCAAAGAAAAAATCGATTATAAACTTAAATCGCTAAAAAAAGGCAGTTGTGCCAATAACTATACAGGTAATTGTTATAAAGTAAGAGTTAAAAACAAAGGCGGCATTGCAGCGCCTTTCAGTTTATCGTATATCAATAACAAAAACAAAGTTACGGCTACCGAATGGTTTGACGGATTCACTGGCACCAAAACGCTGGATGTTTATTTTACCAATCCCGATAAAATTCGCATAGATGCTAATGAAAACATTCCTGAAATAAACCGCCAAAACAATACCATTAGAACCAAAGGTATTTTCAAAAAAGTTGAAAAAGTAAAATTTCAATGGCTGGGCAAAGTTGAAAATCCGGAAGTAACGCAAATATTCTACACACCCCTAATAGGCTGGAACCAATACAATAAACTCATGCCCGGTATTGCCGTTTACAACAGCATAGTGCCTCAAAAACGCTTTGAATATGTATTGGTGCCCATGTATGCCACTAATACCAATAACTTTACCGGAACAGGAAAAATTAATTATAATTTCTTGCCAAAAAATAATTTTAAACGAATCATTCCCGGCATCAGTGCATCACATTTTAGTTATGGTAATATTAATCATCACAACCTTACATTTACCAAAATTGTTCCTGAAGTAGTGTTTAATGTGGACAATAAAAATGCACGCAATTTTTATAATACGTCTTTGCGTTTCCGTTATTATTTTATTGCTAAAGATGAGAGCAATCCTGCTTTTGATGCCAACGGTACATTTTCGCATTACCAAAAAGTAAGCAAGCAATACGATGTTAGAGAAGTGGAGTATTTTATAAAATCAAAACATCCTATACGCCCGCACAGCTTTACCTTAACAGTTCATGAAAATACCGAAATGGCTAAAGTTTTTGGAGAAGCAAAAATTCTTTTTAAATATCCTGAGAAAAAGAAAGGAGTTGATGTGCGCTTGTTTGCCGGCTCCTTTATATTTAATAATTCCAAAAACGGATATTACAATTTTGGCATGAGCGGTAATAATGATTACTTGTTTAATCATGTAATGCTTGGCCGTACCGATTTTAAAGGTGTATTAGCTCAACAATTAATACCCAACGATGGTGGTTTTAAAAATTTAACCGCATTGCAATCCGATAGAAACTGGTTAAGCGCTATTAATATTCAGGCAGCATTGCCATTTAAATTACCATTGGCAGTATATGCTGATGCGGGAATTTCTTCCGCATCGTTGCAAACACAACAACAAATGCTTTGGGCTTACGGAATGGCCATTACAGTAGTACCTAAAATTTTTGAAATTTACTTGCCGCTTCAAATGTCGAGCAACTTAAATCAATTAAGCTATGCCGAAAAAGTAAGATTTATGCTTAATTTTAGCCTGTTAAATCCATTTGAACAAATAAAAAATTTTTCGCTCTGATACACACAAAAACATATTTTCTTTCAGATTTTCACTTAGGCGTTCCTACACGCGAAAAAAGTTTGGAACGCGAAAAACGCATTGTTCGTTTTTTAAATCAAATAAAAGATGATGCCAAAGAAATTTACATCATGGGCGATATTTTCGATTTTTGGTTTGAATACAAAACCGTGGTTCCAAGAGGTTATACACGCTTACTGGGAACCATTGCGCATATAGCAGATAGCGGTATTCCCGTTCATTTTTTTACAGGCAATCATGATATGTGGAGCTTTACCTATTTTCAGGAAGAACTGGGCATACAACTTTACAAAGAACCGATTGTAAAAGAAATAGACAGTAAAAAGTTTTTTTTAGGACATGGTGATGGATTAGGTCCGGGCGATAAAGGTTATAAGTTTATTAAAAAAGTTTTTGCCAATCCGCTTTGCCAATGGCTGTTTGCACGCTTACACCCGAATTTTGGAATTGGCTTAGCCAATTATTTTAGCCGTAAAAGCCGCATGGCAAATGCCGAAGCCGATGAAAAATTTCAGGGCGAAAACGAAGAATGGCTTATACAATTTTGCAAAGAGTATTTATTAAAAAATACTCCGGTTGATTATTTTATTTTTGGACACCGCCATTTACCCTTAGATATACCTTTAGATAAAGGAGCTCGCTACATTAATTTGGGCGAATGGGTAAAATACAATTCTTATGCAGTATTTGACGGTAAAAATGTGGAGTTAAAATATTTTGAGAAGGATTGAGAAAAACAAACAAGCGATACTTTCATAGGATTTTAATTAACACTCCCGATAAATATGAGACAGTTTTTTTTACACACCCCCTGCCCCCTCTCAAGAGGGGAAGAATTAAAAAATAGTTACCGTTCCTTTTTCTATAATTACCTCTCCGTTTTTGGTGCTTAGCTCTATAAGGTAATAATATACGCCTTGCGGGGCGGGTTGCCCTTTGTGCGTAGCATCCCATAATATTGTTTTAGTAAGCACATCGGTACTTTGTACATTATACTTTGTACTTTGTATAAGCTCTCCCCACCTATTATACACCTTTACATCCACTTCTTTAACCCCTCTGCTCTCTAACACAAAAGCATCGTTTAAACCATCGCCATTGGGGCTTATTACATTGGGTACTTTGTAATGCAGCGAGCTATCGCTGGCAGGGGGGGGCATGCTGTCTTCTTCGCACTCGTAAACGGAAACATAATCAAGATAAATTGTTGCTACTTTAAAATTTGGGAGTGCTTCAGGAGAGCTAGACGGAACCAAAACAGTATTAGTATCATTTTGAAAATTGCCAATTGTTATGTATTCCTCACCGCCTTTAGCAATATATTTTAGTTCAATTTTTTCCCAACTAAAATTAATAAAATTTGAATCTTTATTTTCGGCACTTGGTTCATTTAATACAAATTCGCTTGGCCAAGGTATATATGATACAGGTTTTTGCTCACTAAAGTACACCCCTATATTACTTGTTATATAATATGGTCTCTTGCTATACTTAGCATAAAAGCTTATACAATATTTTTTATTTTTTATCAAAGGAGAAACAAGTTGTGTACTTATATATTCTCGGCCATTTTTAACTTGTCCATCAAATAAAAAAATATGCATAAAGCCATTCCCTTCAAATGGGGAACATATTTGGCTTGTAGATGAAGGGCATAGAGCCAAACTATTTAAAAGGCATAGATGATAATAATCTGGATTTGTTTTGCAACTATCAATATTAGGATTAAACCAGTGAATTAAAAAAACATCTCCACAAGGAGAATTATTAGGGCATTGAATGGTATCCTCAAAACCAGGGTCGGGAATAAGATTAACCTGACCTTGGGCTATATTTAGCATCCCAAATACAAGCAACACCAACAATATTTTCCTGTTTAATTGCACCTAGACTATACTATTTAATAATTGATAACTTACCTTTTGCTAATGTTTCTTGATTGCTATTAACAATTATATATACATATAAGCCTGTTGGTAAATTGCCAATTTCTATGCGTTCTGTTTCTTTATTCCCGCTTATTTCTTTGCTTACTACCAATGTTCCGTTATGTGCATATATTTGTAGGTACAATAATGTTGTTATATTAACAATATCAACATAATTATTAGCAGGATTAGGATATAAGCTAATAAGAGCTTCTTTTTCATCCTTACTTAAAGAATAATTATTTTCTGTATCAGCATTATTTTCTCCTGCTATTCTATTATTTGCATTATATATTCCCTCGCAGGGGTTTATATAACGTGTGCCAATGCTATCGTACCAAGTAAGCAATGCTCTTGCTTCAAAAACAGCATCTCCATCTTTATAGGGGCAGAGTAGTGCAATATTTCTTAAATAATCTATTTCGGCTTGCGATAATGAATCGCGATTTTGAAGGCGCAAATTTATTTGCAGGGCGGCAAGCTCTTTGTTTAATAGCTCAATGGTGTTTAGCGGTTGTAAAGCATTGTTTAAGCCACTTGCGCTTAATAATGCGCTACTATTATTAAAAGTAAGGCTATCGTTCAAGCTGCTTTTTACATTATCAATAATGCCAATATTGGTATAGCTTATACTGTCTTTATACTGCTGCAAAACCGTATCGGCCAATAGTGTGGTATCTGTTACAATTTCTCTGTAAAGGCTATGTTTTAGCATCCATTTTTCTTCCAAATCGGCATATTGCATGGTATCTAATGCAATGGCATGACGCAATTTGGGGCCTCCTGTTAAAATTACCGGGCAGGCAGGTGCAATATTGGAGCCTTGGGTTGTAGTTTTTATCTCAATTGGAAAACTAATGGGGTCCCAAAGATTACTATTTGAAGGATTAAATTTAGGAGGGCTGTTTTTTACCCAAAAAGTAGATAGTTGCCCATAAGTAGCATTGGAGGTGTACATTTTGGCAGCAAAATTTCCGGCCCACTCGTTATAAGTTGGGTTTAAAATATCGCCCTGAGGGCCAATTATAGCAGCATTTGCCAGCCATATACCGCGGCTGTTGTTCTTAAGTTTATTGTTATACACCTTAGCTTCAGGCATAGGGCCGGAGCATTTTACACCATAGCCTATCATATCGTTTACATTGCAACTTATAAAACATGCGGGGCTTTTTTGTGCCCAAATACCTCCTGCATTGGTATAATTGCTCATGCTTCCGCTAAGTGGCTGTATAGTGTTTGATATAACTGTTACTTTTTGGCAGTTTTCTAAATAAATGCCTTCCTGAAGCTGATTAACAGGCATGTATGCAGCCAAACGTAAATTATTTTGTCTTATTTCTGAGCCATTACTTACATTTTTGGCATTTATCCCTTTAGCATAGCGGCTTACGGTATTATTAAAAACATAATAATAAACACCATTACCAAAATTTGTTTCAGATAGCAATATTCCTTCACCCGATGAAAATTGATTTGGATTTCCCCAAATTGGCTGATAACTTATGTTGTTGCCTTGAACAAAAATTTTAGTTCCTACTTTGTTTTGATACGTATAAATACCCCTCTTACACAATCGCAATGTGTTTTGCTGAATATTACAATTAGAGAAATTGCCTCCGGCATAACTTATGCCACTTAACTGTACATTTGATATAATATTATTTGTTACTAACACATTGCTTAAAATTTGATTTTTGGCAAGCACTATTCCGTTTGAAGCGGCATTGTTTATTACATTGCCAATTATTTGGGTACTTCTTGCGTTGTTGTCAATAACCTCAACTGCATTAGCTCCTATTTGTTGAAAATTATTGCCAATAATAGAAATGGTTTGAGATAAATGAGCATCTACACCATATCCTATATTTTGGAAATAATTAAATTCATTATCTGCATTACCACCAATATTAACAATAAAGTTTATCTCTGGTTTTACTAAATAATCATCCGTTCCAAAAGAACAAATAGCTGTTCCCGGCATACATTCTTGTTTTGCCTGCCCTTGTAACAATGTTATATTTTGAAATCTGTTATTATAAATAGAAATACCACACTCTGTAGAATATATCCCATAATCGGCATTATCAAAAATATTTTGATTGGTAGGGCTTGAAGCATCGCCAATTGTAATTTGCCTAATATTGCTAATTTCTATCGCTTTATGTGTACGCTTACCTACATGTGGAGCTATTAAAGTATTGCCACCGCTGCACAATAGCTGCGAACTAACAATTGATGCAGTGTGTGGCTGATTATAATTTTCTACTACAATGTGTTTATAGTTTCTGTCAAATGTAGAATTGCTTATTAAAAAATGTCCTCCGTTAATTGAAACTATGGCGTTTTGGGCGTCTTTAAATACTGATTTTTGAGAAATGTTTACTGCACTATTTCCATAGCTTGCATAAATTCCGTCCCACATATAATTACAGCCAGCCTGTAAAGTACAATTTCTAAGTGTTAGAGAATTACCCGATGTTAAGTCAATTTTAGCATCAGGGCCTAAATAAATTTGTTTATTTACTAATGTTAAATTTTGGTTTACGGTAAATATGCCGTTAATAACTATATAATTTGTAGTGGCACTAACCAAACTGGCAGAAGTATTATTCCAAAAATCAGGTGTTTGCGGCAAGTTAGTTGGGATGCAACATGGATGAACCAATAATATCTCTGATGTTTTTTGACAATTATTTGCATTTGTTGTTGTAACACTAATTGTACCGCCTTGGCTACTATTCCATTGTATAGTTGCATTAGCTCCGCTTTGGTTTATTACTGTGCCTCCGCTTACATTCCATACACAGGTTTGCTGTGTATTGTAATTGGAAATTGTATAGTTAAGGGTTAAACCATCGCAAGTATTATTTATGCCGCTTAAGATTGGTTTGTCAGGTAAGGGATAAACATATATCACAATGGTGTCTTGTCTTATGCAACCGTTCGGGTAGCTTGCATATAAGGTGTAAACCGTTGTTTGTTGAGGTGTGGCAATTGGATTGGCAATGGTAGAATTATTTAATGTTTGCGGGTTTGACCATTGCAAATTGGCACATACATTACTTAATGCAAATAATTGTGTGCTTTGCCCTTTACAAACATTTCTGTTTATTAAGTTTTTATCAATGAGCGCAACATGGCTTGGTATATAATTTTGTGCTGCTTGCACAGCCTTAAAGGCATTTAGCCTTCCTGCTCCCAATAAACCCGGATATTGATTGGCATCATTTATAGGGTCGGCATTGGCCGGATTACTTAAAATCTCATCAATATCGTGTGGTGTTAAGCAGGGGTTTACACTTTTCATTAATGCTGCCGTTCCTGCTACAATTGGTGCCGACATAGATGTTCCACTACATTTTGTAACAAATGTATTACTTGGATTTAATCTCATTAAATGATAACTCGGAGCACAAATATCAATCTCTTCATTATGCGACCACACAATTGGAGGGGTTAAGGTGCCACAGGCAACATTAATGTTAAATATATTTTGAGGAGTATTATGTGGATTATGATTATCCATTATATCAGTACCTGTAACCAATATAATATCTTCACAACCGGGATAGGTTGGCGAAAAGGGATAGGGATATTCTTCTTGCGGTGGACAGCTATATGAATATTCACCATTGCCGGCCGCTACAACTATATTCGTGCCGTTTTTTAAAATATCTTTAACTATTGCTTCTTCATATCCTAATAAATCCGGGCCGCAAAAGTTATTTTTCCATGATATGCTAATTACATCCGCGCACATCATATACGAAGCATGATGCGCTTTTTGCAATCCGGTTATCCCCCAAATGGGATTGGGGATATTTGGAGGTGGTACATGCCCTAATTCATAAAAAATTAACGAACTATTAAAACCTATGGAAGCATAATCGGCTCCTGTCGGCTGATTTCCTAGTGCTGGCGTTGTTTGCGCTGCTGCAAACCCGCTCACCGCTGTTCCGTGGTCGTACACACTCAAATTGCTTGTAGGGACAGTATATGCTTGTCCTGTCAATGGGTCTGCATTAGTTAATAATTTACTTTGTAAATCCGGGTGAGTTGCATCTATAAAATTATCAACTACCGCTATTTTTATATTAGGATTGCCTATGGTAATATTCCATGCCTGAGGTGCTTGTATTTTTAACAAATGCCACAAATATTGATTTGGGTCTAATAATGTTAACTGCCACAACTCATCCTCCGGATTGTAATTCATAAATTCCGGTAATGGAAGTTTTTTAGGATGTATAATCAAACCTTGCAAATTTTGATTAATGTCCGCAATTAAATCATCAATGTTACAATTACAATAAATTTCGTAAAAAGTGCTTACAACACTATCGTTTGACCATGGGAATGCTTTTTGAAAATAAACGATATTATAATTATTTAAAACAGAGTTAATGACATTGTTAGGGGTTTGTATGATTTGTGTACCAATAGGAGCATTTTGTTCACTTAATACTTTTACCCAAATTCTGTTTGGATAAAATTGATTATTTTGAGCATATAACAGATTAGTAACAAACATACAAATTACTAATAACCAATTAGTTAAATAGGGGGGGGGTAATTTTACCAAGCCCTACCCTTAAAAATGTAAAATGTGCCATTAGCAAAAGTTTAAGGATTAACAAAACGAAGATATGAAAAATAATGATATATACAAATATGATAAGTTTTAATTCTAAAACTCCAAATCCAAATCGAGTTTATTGTAAAGAGTAATTAAATTGGGATTTTTTTCTGCCATTTTTTGAAAGCGTTCTCTTGGCGTATAGCCTTTTTTAGTGGTATCGCCTTGCGTAACTTCAATGGTGGTAACTATTTTATAGTTGTTTAGTTTCTCTCTTAAATACAAAGTAAATTCTGCTAACTCAACACGTAGTGCATTACGCTGCACTTCGTTTTCAACCGTTATTAGAATAGAAAAATCTTCATTTAATTGAGGCTGGCGAAATTTTAATGCAAGCTCCAATGATTTTTTTCCTGCAACTTTTTCGCTATTGGCATAGGCTGCTATATGTTTAGATAAATCTTCTACTGTAAATGGTGTAACAGGCCCGGAGGTGTTCAGTAATTTATCTTCATCATTTTTTACCTGCTTTTCTGCTTCGACTTTTTGAATATTGGTGAGCGATAATGTATTTACACCTTTTAAGCTTTTTAAATTATTTACAGGTATTGCTTTAGGCTCTCCATTTTCCTTGTATTCAGGGTTGGTAATAGGCTCTTTTTTTATTTTGGGTTGTGAGTTATTTACAACTACCTGTGCCGTAATTGGAGTTGAAGCTGCACTTGTAGTATTTAATGCTTGTGGAGAAGCCTGGCTTATGTCATTTTTTTTTTCTTCTGCAGGGGCAGAAGTAACAGGCGCTACATCAATATTACAAAGTTGTATCAAACAGAGCTCAATATGCAAACGTTGATTTTTGCTGCTTTTATAATTTACTTCAAACTTATTAATAATATTCAGCATTTCTATCAATACAGGAGCAGAAATAGCAGCAGCCTGTTGTTTGTATTTTTCCTTAATATTATTTCCTACATCCAGCAAAATCAATGTTTGAACATCTTTACTTACCAGTAAATTTCTTATATGCGATGCCAAACCATTTAAGAAGTTATGTCCATCAAATCCTTTTGCCAGAATATCGTTAAACAAAAGCAATACAGAAGAAATATCACGTTTTGCAACAGCATCAATTACTTTAAAATAATAATCGTAGTCTAATATATTCAGATTTTCAATTACTGCCTGATAGGTAATTTTTCCGGCATAACTGATTATTTGGTCAAACATTGATAAAGCATCGCGCAAGCCACCATCAGCTTTTTGTGCTATAATATGCAAGCCATCTGGTTCTGCTTCATAGCCTTCTTTTTGAGCAATAGCTGCTAAATGATTGGCAATATCTTCGGCCTTTATACGCTGAAAATCGAATATTTGGCAGCGCGATAAAATGGTTGGTAATATCTTGTGTTTTTCGGTGGTAGCTAAAATAAATATGGCATGCTTTGGAGGTTCTTCAAGTGTTTTTAAAAATGCATTAAATGCCGCAGCAGAGAGCATGTGCACCTCATCAATTATATATACTTTTTTAGTGCCTAATTGGGGTGCAATTCTTACCTGATCAATTAAATTTCTGATATCATCAACCGAATTATTAGAAGCTGCATCCAGTTCATAGATATTTAAAGATTGCCCTTCTCTAAACGATACACAAGATTCGCATTGGTCGCATGCTTCAATGTTTTCAGTAATATTAAAACAGTTTATGGTTTTTGCCAAAATACGCGCACAGGTAGTTTTTCCAACACCACGGGGCCCGCAAAACAAAAATGCTTGTGCTAAATGATTGTTTTTTATGGCATTTTTTAAGGTTGTAGTAATAGCCTGCTGCCCTACCACGGTGTCAAATGTGGCAGGACGGTACTTACGAGCCGATACTACAAAGTTTTCCATAAGTTTATGCAAAGCTACATAAAAT
>CALKJP010000131.1 GCA_937995645.1 uncultured Bacteroidia bacterium | reverse complement strand
TTCATAAATTGAAGGGATAAGATTATCATTCGACTTTAATTGAATTTTATCTAAGTTTACTCGTTTTTTAAAAAACTCTAACCTTGCTTCGTTTGCAATGAGCGAATCTAATACAACTTTTAATTGACTATCAATAAATTTAGAAGTATTAATTACAATTTCATTACTTTTATCTAAGCCGTATTGAATATATTCTTGTATAACTGCATTTATTAAATCAATTTGTTTTTGACTGTTATATCCCGATAAAGAGAGAATTAATACCGAAGACTCTTTATCTTCGGGTTTTACTACAAGTCTTCTTTGCAATGAGTTTGCAAAATCAGAAGGATGACTAATGGTGAAAGAATAAAGTTTATTTGGATATATAGTGGTTGATTTCAAATCAATTTTAACTTCATTTCCATAAAGATTAAAATATGAATTAAAATTTAATTTACGCCATGATGATGTATTTTCTTCATTTTTATTTTCACTAATGTAAAATTCATTAAAATTATCAAATCGAATAAAAAAATTTTTACCAATAATTCTATTATCTCTGAGTGTATCAATAATCAGGCGGAATGGCGCATTTTTATAAATCTCAATTGTTTTAATATTACCAATATCAAAATATGAAATATAAAAATCGGGCGACTTATAGGCAATTCTTTCCATCAAAGGGAAAGATTTTAAAATACCAATTTCATTTACCAAACGATTTCTGGCACTAACCAATTCCAACCCTTTTACAAAATATTCCTGCCCCCATGAAGAATATTCATCTTTTACCAATATTCTTCCACTTGCTTCATATTGCGGAACGTGATATCTAACTTTATAATATGCTAATCCAAGTCCAATAATAAAAGCCAAAACCGGCAAATACCAATATTTTATTCCTTTATTTAAATAAGAAAGTATTAAATGAATATTAATATTATCGTTTTTAGTGTTTTGCATCAAACATTGTTAATTTATGCAAACATAGTAAATTTATTAGCTTAATAAATTCTTTTTAAAGTTGATAATTTAATATTCAAACCTGTTGTGTTAAAAAAAATAAATTAGTACATTTGAAATAAATATAGAATATTATGAAAAAAATAATTAAACCGCTTGTTTTGCTTTTATCCTTCGTAAACTCATACGCGCAAACAGGACCGGGAGGAGTTGGCAGCAGTTCAACCAATAAAATTTGGTACGATGCTTATCAATTGAACTTAACTAATGGTTCATCGGTTTCTACATTAACTGACTTTTCAGGCAATGGGAATAATGCCACACAATCCAATTCATCAAGAAGACCTACATTTTTAACCAATCAAGTTAATGGTCAAAACATACTAAGTTTTGATGGTACTGATGATTTTTTAGAAACAGGCAGCATTTCTGATTTAGAAACCAATAATTTAACTTGGTTTGCTATTGGAAAAACATCTGTTGTTCACACAGGAGTTATTATACGCAATGGCTACAGTAGTGGAGCAGGATCCGGTTCAGAGCAAATGTGGGGTACTTATGTTCATAGCGTAACAGGACAATATGCTAGTCATGTAAGAAGAAATAATTCAGCATTTATTGGTGGAAATGTTGGTTTTAATACATCTTTTAATTTGTTTAGTTCTGTTTGGAATGGTTCAAGTTCAAATTTTTCAAGATATTTTAATGGTACACTAATAGGTTCCAGCACGCTTGCAAATGCAGTTCCTTCGGGTCATTTACGTACACGGATAGGTTCTGACTCAAAAACTTCCCCTGAATTTTATTTTAATGGGCAAATTGGTGAAGTTATAGTTTATACCAGCGTATTAAATTCTACCCAACGAATTATTGTTGAAAATTATTTGGGTAATAAATACGGATTAACTTTCAGTAATGATTTTTATGCTTATGAAAATACACATCAATACGAAATTGCAGGAATTGGACAAATTTCAAGCGGAGATAATCATTTAACCTCAAAAGGCTCTAGTTTAATTGAAATTAGTAATCCATCATCCATTACAGATAACAGCTTTTTATTTTGGGGACATGACAATTCCGCTTTATCTCCACAAGCAAGTGATGTTCCTGCAGGATATGCAACCCGTTTAACCAGAAACTGGAGAATTGGTAAAACAGGAACAATTGGCACTGTAACTTTAAAATTTGATATAAGCACAATTAGTTGGGCAGATCACACAACCTATGCTCTATTAATTGATAATGATGGAACATTTGCTGATGCATCTGTTGTATTGCCAACAAGTTTTGACGGTACTAACTTAGTATTTAATGGTTTAACATTAAATGAAGGCGATTATATAACCATTGCTTCAAACTCTTCCAGTATTGATATTATAAGCATAACCAGCGGACAATGGGAAAATGCCTCTACATGGAATTGTGGGTGTGTTCCGGGAACAGGTGCTAATGTTACAATAGATAATGGACACACTGTGTCTTTAAATTCAAACAGGAATGTTAAAGATTTAACAATAAACCCAAGTGGAACATTTACAGTTAATGCATCAAGTGCATTAACAATTACCGGTTCATTTACAATTGACGGTACCTTTAACTGTGGAACAGGAACCATTAACTATGCAAGCTCCAGTTCTCAAACTATTGCGGCTACAAACTATTTCAATCTAACCTCTTCAAATAGTGGCAGCAGAACATTAGCCTCATCGGGCACAATAGGTATTTCCGGAACATTTACCCCGGGTACCAACGCTTATACTATTACCGGAAGTACCATAGAATTTAAAGGCAGTGGAACACAAACAATTCCTGCATTTAATTATAATAATTTAAGCAGTACAGGAAGTGGTTCCAGAATTTTAGCCAATACCGGAACTATAGGTATAGCGGGTACATTTAGCCCGGGAAGCAATAGTTACACAATTACCGGCAGTACCATTAATTTTAATGGTTCAGGAACTCAAACAATTCCAGCTTTTAATTATAACAACTTAACAAGTTCAAATTCGGGAGCAAGAATATTACAAAACTCAGGAACAATTAAAATTGCCGGAGTCTTTACTAAAGGTACAAATACATATACAACTACCGGAAGTACCGTAGAATTTAATGGTTCCGGATCACAAGGTATTCCTTCATTGAATTATTTTAATTTAAGCTCATCAAATACCGGTGCCAGAACAATAGCTAGTCAAATTATAAATATAGCAGGGGCGTTTACCCCAGGAACTAATACATGGACCGTAACTAACAGTGCTGTAATATTTAACGGGAATACACCTCAAACAATTCCACCCTTTACCTATTTTGATTTACGCACTCAAGGTTCAGGTACTAAAACATTAGATTCAACCGGAAATATAAATATTTTAAGAGATTTAAGTTTTCAAAGTACAGCATCTATTATTTCTACAAACAGTACCATTGTTTTAATGGGATCAGTAAATCAAACAATATCATCGCCTAATTCTACCACATTAGAACTTTTTAATTTAACAATAAATAAGTCGTCAGGAGGTGTCTTTTTAAGCAATACAACTAGCGCAACTTACCGTTTAAGAGGTACCTTAGCATTAAATAGTGCTACCAATTTTAACACCAATGGCAAAACCTTTATATTGGTATCAGACTCGATAAGTACAGCCCGAATAGCACCTGTAACAACCGGAGCAAGTATTACAGGAAATTTTACAATACAACGTTTTATTGCTGCCGGCAACAATGGATACAGAACCATGGCTGCACCTGCCAGTACTACTTTTGCAGACTGGGATAATGAATTATTACTAAGTGGAATGGGTGGTGGTGAAGGATTTTTCCCCGGTCAACCCTTCTATTCAGCGGTAACGTACGATGAAACCAATGAACAATATGTATATGTTACTTCTACAAGCACGGCTATAACTCCCGGAAAAGGGTTTGATGTTTGGATTTGTGGCCCTACTTATGAAGAGGGAGGAACTTTTTCTAACATAACCCTAACAACTGTTGGAAATCCAACTATTGGAAATCAAAGCTTATCGTTAACTAAAAATGGGGATGGATATCATATTCTTGGCAATCCTTTTGCATCGCATATAGATTTAGATGATATTACCGGAGATATTGACAGAACAGCTTTTTACATATTTGATGGCGATATTGGATCTCCTGATTATTATGCCAATTGGGATGCTATAAATCAAACCGGCACCGGAGACTTAGCAAGTTCCGGTGGAATTATTCCACCTCATCAAGGGTTCTGGGTAGTTGCTAATAATGCAACTAATGTTACAATACCAGAAAGCGCTAAGCGAACAAATACCACAAGTAATTTTGTTGGTAAACAAGAATTACCAGAATTAGCTGTTAGAATTAATAAAAAAGATTCGCCAAAAGGCTCTAGAGCATTTATTAGATTCAACGAAGTTTCAACAAAGAATTTTGACGAGTTTGATAATCAGTTCCGATTACCTGTTCCTCCAAATATTCCAAGCATCAGCATATTAACAGATGATAACAAAAAATTAATTGTAAACAGCGTAAATGAATATGAAAATACTTATGCTTTACCACTATCAATTAAATCAGGAATTCAGGGAATTTATCAGTTAAGCGTTAATGTGAAAAATATTACCAACGGATATAATTGCTATATGATAGAAGATACTAAGCTTAACAAAATTGTAAATATTAGCGATGGCTCATTTTACGAAGTGGCTTTAAACGATAACGAAAAAATAGACCATCGTTTTATTTTACACATCAGCAAAGATGATTGCCCTGCCAATGAAGCACCAAGCGGAATTTACGCTAATAATATACACAACAAAGTTGGAGTGTTTGGTCATGAACAAGGTGCAGTTGTAGTATTTGGCTACAACGAAACAGTAAATGCAAACATCAGCATCTATAATACCCTTGGTCAATTAATTGGTAAGCCAATAAACCATAATATCAGCAGTGATAGAGTAATATTAAATTTACCTGCCACAACTCAAGTTTATATCATAAAAGTTGAAGTAAACGGTGAAGTATTAACTCAACGTATTGTTAGATAAAAATTTTAATTAGTAGAGCCGCTTTTTATAATATTGAAAGCGGCTCTACAAATTTTTCTGTAGAAATTATTTATCAATTAAATTTCCTAAGGCAATAGCTGCGTTATCATATTGAGGATATAGTCGGAGTGCTTCGCGATAATCGCGTTCGGCAGCAGTTTTATCCTTTAATCGTTCATAACATAATCCGCGCATATAATATGCTTCGTAATTATTAGGATGAAATCGGATATTATCTGTAAAATGTTTTATAGCTTTAGCCATATCATTTTGCATTACCATGGCAATATAACCTAAATTAAAATGTGCATCGTTATAAGTAGAGTCAATTTTCAAAATAGTATTATAAGTATCTATTGCTTTGTTTATGTTACCTGATTCTTGTAAAAACATAGCAATGGCATAGTATGCTTCTATACTTTGGGGCTGAAGGTTTAATGCATTATTTAAATAATCTATTGCCAAAGGATTTTTAATAGCAGAAAATAGTAAGCCTAACTGTATATAGGCATTATAATATTCCGGATCCTGTTCAACCACTGTTTGAAAACTTGAAATGGCTTTAGCAGTATCGCCCAATTCTTTAAATGCCATTCCTTTTATAAAATATGCTCTTGGATTATATACATCAATTTTTAAAACATCATTAGCTGCTTGTAAACAAGCATTGTAATCTTTTATATATAAATTTAACTCGGCTAGTTTTGTGTATGCAGATATATTTTTTGAATCCAATTCAATTGCTTTTTTTAATGAAGCTTTTACATTGCCTGACATTCCTTTTGCGAGATATAAATCAGCTAATGTTACAAAATATTTTGAGTTTGTTGTATCTAGAGTAAATACTCTGCGCATATCAGCAAAAGCCTGTTCAACATCATTTTTATGTTCAAAATAATACAAAGCGCGTTCATGATAAATATCAGGGTTATTAGGGTTGTTTCTAATACGTTCGTTAAATGACAATAATACAGAATCACTTCCTGCTTCGATTAAATTTTGGTCAATTAAAATTTGCTTATTATCCATTTTACAAGCAAATAGTATTAATCCAATAAATAAAAATGAAAATAAATAATGTTTCATGCAAACCTTAATTTTTATATAGACGAAATCAGAAATTTAATAATATTACTAATACTTTGAAAACTTAAATCAATGTTTAAACATTAATATTTATTAAATACACAATTCAAAAGATTATGGAACATTTTTAACCAATGAAGCTAACTTATTGTAGGTTGGTTGACTTACATTTACTAAGGGTAAGCGTACATAATCATCCATTATTCCTAAAGCTTTTAATGCCGCTTTAACTCCACCGGGGTTGCCTTCTGCAAATAATAAATCAATTATTTCTAATAACTGATAATGAGTTTTTTGTGCTGCAATAAAATCTGTGTTTAAACATTGATTTACCATTTGAGTAAATGTTTTTGGATTAGAATTTGCAACCACAGAAATCACTCCAACAGCGCCAACTGCCATAAATGGTAGTGTTAAAGCATCATCTCCACTAATTACCATAAAATCATCGGGCTTTTTGTTTATAATTTTCATTACTTGTTCTATACTGCCTGATGCTTCTTTAATTGCAATAATATTTTTATGCTGTGCTAATCGCAAAGTAGTTTCCGGCAACATATTGGAAGAAGTTCTGCCGGGTACATTATACAATATAACAGGCACCGGACAAGCATCAGCAATTTTTATATAATGCTGATAAATACCTTCCTGTGTAGGTTTATTGTAATATGGAGAAACTGAAAGTATTGCTGTAATACCTGTAAAATCTGCATGAGCAATAGTTTCTAAAATTTCGTATGTATTATTACCTCCAATACCCAATACAATGGGTAATTTACCGGCATTAACAGACATTACATGTGCTAATATTTTTTTCTTTTCATCTTTTGTTAAGGTAACACTTTCACCTGTAGTCCCCATTACTACTAAGTAATTAACTCCACCATCGGTTACATGTTTTACAAGTCGAGTAAGTGCTTGGTAATCTACTTCGTATTTTGCATTAAATGGTGTAACTAAAGCTACACCGGTTCCTTTAAGCTGTTGCATTTTTATCAGAGTTTAATATTTGAATATATTGGTCAATACTGCGTAAATAATATTTTAGTCCTTTTTCAACCGGCATTTCTATCATAAGGTCATAGTCGGCATTGATATTGTATTGTCCTATTTTAAAATGTGCTTTAGATAGTGCGGAAATATAGTATAGTGGAAAATCCTGATGTACATTCATATCAATTAAAATATCGAATTCTTCGTTTATAAAGTTTTCAATAAAATTTTTGTTGGGTATGTAATTCCATGCTAAGTCTTTTATTGTAAAAAAATCCCATTCCAATTTTGTATAAGTTAGCTCGGGTATTTTATCGGTATTAAAAAAACCAAGAGCTTTTACTTTTTTATCGCATTCTTTTAAATATCTTACATAACGCTTTACTAATTCAAACTCTTCTTTATCGGTTGCATTAAATAGAATACCTACCGTTTTGGCATTAGCAAATGATTCAAAATGCTTTTTACGTTGCACCAGCGGTAGCATTTTATTTAGGAAATAATTTCCTGCTTTTATTCTCCATTTTCTGATAAAACTCATTGTATCAACTCAAAAAATTGGTCTTCAGAAATTATTTTAACGCCTAAAGCTTGTGCTTTTTTTAGTTTTTCAGGACCCATGTTTTCTCCCGCTACAAGATAAGATGTTTTTCCTGAAATTGAACCGGTATTTTTACCTCCATTTTGTTCAATGAGTTTTTTTAAATCATCGCGCGAAATTTTATTAAACACTCCAGAGATAACAAAGGTAAGTCCCTTTAGCTTATCTGTTGTATTTGCCAATTGCTCTTCAGACAACTCAAATTGCAATCCTGCCTTTTTTAAACGTTCAATAATTTCAACATTTTGCGGATTTTTAAAATAATCGGTAATTGATTGTGCAATTATTTCACCAATATCGCCTACTTCGAGCAATTGTTCTTTAGAAGCAGATTTTAGGGCATCAATATTTTTGAAATAATAGGCAAGTTTTTTGGCAGTAGTTTCGCCAATATGACGAATTCCAATGGCAAATAAAACTCGTTCAAAAGGGACTTTTTTACTTTGTTCAATACCATCAATAAGATTTTGTGCCGATTTCTCAGCCATACGCTCTAAGGGCAAAAGCTGCTCTTTCTTTAAATCGTATATATCTGCAATATTATGAATAAGGCCTGCATCAAATAATTGTTCAATAGTTTCTTCCCCTAAGGATTCAATAGCCATTGCTTTGCGTGAGGTAAAATGAACCATTTTACCTTTTATTTGTGGAGGACAACCATTTTCATTAGGGCAAAAATGCAGCGCTAATCCTTCAGGTCTTATGAGTTCAGTATTACATTCCGGGCAATGAGAAATAAATTCTGTTTTTTGAGAAAATAAATCGCGTTTAGAAATATCTACTCCGGTAATTTTTGGAATAATTTCTCCACCTTTTTCAACAAATACAGTATCTCCTATTCTAATATCTAATTTTTCAATAATATCAGCATTATGTAGAGAAGCGCGTTTAACAATGGTTCCAGCTAATAATACCGGTTTTAGGTTTGCTACAGGAGTAATGGCTCCGGTTCGACCAACTTGATATGATATAGATTCAAGTACCGTTGTGGCTTGTGCTGCTTTGTATTTATAAGCAATTGCCCAGCGTGGTGATTTTGCAGTAAATCCCAAAATTCGCTGCTGCTCATAACTGTTAATTTTAAGCACTACCCCATCGGTGTCGAAAGGTAGTGTAAATCGTTTTTGTTCCCATGATTTGATAAATTGAAAAACTTCCTCAATTGAATTTACTTTACTAACAGATTCTGGAACTTTAAAGCCCCATTCTTTTGCAGCATTCAAATTTTCGTAATGAGTTTGATGGGGTAAATTTTCGCCTAATACAAAATATAAATAACAATCTAATTTTCGTTTGGCAACAATACTCGAATCTTGCATTTTTAAAGTGCCTGCAGCTGCATTACGTGGATTTGCTAATGGTGCATCTCCAATTTCTTCGCGTTCTTTATTTATCTCGTCAAAAACTTTCCGAGGCATAAATATTTCTCCGCGTATCTCAAATTCTTCGGGATAGTTATTACCTCTTAATTTTAAGGGAATACTTTTTATGGTTTTTACGTTGGTAGTAACATCATCACCTTTTTCTCCATCGCCGCGAGTTACTGCTTGTTTTAATTTTCCATTTACATAGGTTAATCCTATAGCTACACCATCGTATTTTAATTCACATACATATTCATAGCTTTCATTTAGGGCTTTTTTTACGCGATCGTCAAATTCTTTCAGTTCTTCTTCGCTGTAGGTATTTGCCAGCGAAAGCATGGGATATTTGTGTTTTACGGTTTTAAATTCTTTGGTAATAGTTCCTCCTACTCGCTGCGATGGCGAATGAGGTGATAAAAATTGAGGAAACTCATTTTCGAGTTTTATCAATTCTTCCAATAACATGTCAAATTGATAATCGCTGATGGTTGGTTGGGCTAATTGATAATAGCGATAATTGTGTTCTTCAATTTGTTTTGTTAATTCTTCTATTCTTTGTTTGGCTTGTTCGGAAGTCATGTTTCAAAAATAACTAATAGTCAAGTAAACTTTTATGTTCAAGTATGAATTTTTATTATCAAATTACTGACAAGAATCATATTTTAATGTAACTCTTACCACTTTTAATGTATATACATTTATTATCTTTGACTTATGAAAATCAAGGCTTTTAAACTTATAATGGTATGTATAATTTGTATTAGCATTATAAGTTTGATTGTTTGGATTATTATGAAATGGTTAAACTTTTAAAAACTTAATTTATGAAAAAAAATGTAGGAAATATGGATAGAATTATCCGTATAGTATTAGCTGCAATACTTGCAGGTTTGTACTTTGGTGGAATTATTAAAGGTACTCCCGGAATAATACTTGTAGTATTAGCTGCCGTATTTACATTAACAGCCATTATAGGCTTTTGTCCGCTTTATACCTTGGTTGGACTAAACACATGACCTGCAAAAAAGTAAATCATCGTAAAGCCCGATTAAACTCGGGCTTTTATCTTTTAAAAAGATTTTGCAGGTCTTTTTGGGATGGATAATTAATTAATACTGCCCTGTGAGGGCCATGAAATACAAACATGCTTCCTGCTGCTAAGGCAGATGCGCCTGCTTCATATCCTTGTTTTAAATGTTGAAGATTACCTGCGCCTCCGCATGCAATAACTGGTATATCAACTTCTTTGGATATTTGATTTATTAAATCAATATCGTAACCTGTCATCATTCCATCTTTATCAATTGAATTTATAAGTAATTCTCCTGCACCGTAATTTTGTATATCAGATGCAAATTTCACAGGGTCAATTCCTGTGTTTTGGCTTCCGGAATAGGTATAAATAGTTTTTTTACCCCAAAAATTCTTTTTTACATCAATGGATACTACAATGGTTGAACAACCAAACATATCGGCAGCTTTTTTAACAAAATCGGGGTATTCAACAGCAATGGAATTTAATGCAACTTTTTCTACACCTGCATTTATGATACTTTTTATATCTTCTAAGGTTTTTATTCCACCGCCATAGCATAATGGCATAAAGCACTCGGTTGCAATTTCATGAAGTAATTTTAAGTTAGGCTTTTTTTTCTCTTTGCCTGCAGCAATATCTAAAAATATTAATTCATCTACTTCTTTTTCGTTAAAAATTTTAACTGCATTTATCGGATCTCCCACATATTTGGGTTCTTTAAACTGTTGTGTTTTTACAAGTCCTGCATCTTTTAACAAAAGAACAGGTATTACGCGGGGTATCTGCATCATCATACATTTACAAAGCAATAAAATTTTCAAAAAGTTTCATTCCGTATTTATGGCTTTTTTCAGGGTGAAATTGTACTCCAAAAATATTTTCTTTTTCAAAAGCACAATGGTAATTAAATCCATATTCGGCGATTGCTAAAACGTCTTGATTATTGTAACATCTTACAAAATATGAATGTACAAAATAAAAACGCGGATTTTCGTACATATTTAGAAATAATACACTTTCTTTTTTTAACTGTATAAAATTCCAACCCATGTTAGGTATTTTTCTTTTCTTATCGGCATATTCAAAACTAAATTTACAGGTTTCTGCATCTATCCACGATAAGCCTGATAAAACACCTTCTTGGCTCGACTTTGTCATTAATTGCATACCTAAACAAATTCCTAATATGGGGATTTTTTCGTGGAGTACTTTTTTATTTAAAATGTCCCAGATTCCTTTATCATGAAGATTTTTAATGCCGGTATCAAATGCTCCAACGCCCGGCAAAATTAATTTTTTTGCGTTTGCTATTTCTTCCGGATTAGATGAAATTCGCGAAGCTCCACCAATTTTTTTAATCATATTTTGAATGGAGCCTAAATTGCCACATTCGTAATCAATAATGGTTATCATAATGTGCTAATGTAGTACAAAAACATTCATTTTCATATTTGTAAAAAAGAATAATAATTAATTTTATAAATAATTTAAATTATTCAGCTTACCGATCAAACAGGAAATGTTATTCAACTTCTTAAAAAGCCGAAAAGAATAATTTCGGTTGTTCCATCTCAAACAGAATTATTATTTGATTTAGGTTTGAATGAAGAAGTAATTGGAATAACAAAATTCTGTATTCATCCCGAAAAATGGTTTAGAGAAAAAGAAAGAATTGGCGGTACCAAAAAGCTCAATATTGAAAAAATAAAAGCCTTAAATCCTGACCTCATCATTGCCAACAAAGAGGAAAATACTAAAGAAGACATTGAAAAGCTGCAAAAAAATTTTCCGGTTTGGATAAGCAACATTTATACCTTAGAGGATGCTTTAAAAATGATTTATGATATTGGCGAAATAACTGAAAAACAAAACAAGGCTAATGAGATAATTAATACCATTCAAAAAGAATTTACTGTACTAAAACAATTTATTAAAACTAAAAAATCAATCCGTACGGCTTATTTTATTTGGTTTAATCCGATGATGGCTGCTGCAGAAAATACATTTATAGACAATATGCTTTATTCTTGCGGATTTAAAAATGTTTTCAACCATAAGAATCGCTATCCGGAAATAAGTGACCAAGATATAAAAGATGCAAACCCTGAATTAATTTTACTATCGTCAGAACCATTTCCATTTAAAGAAAAGCATATTGAATATTTTAAATCATTGTTACCTAATGCTAAAGTAATTTTAGCTGATGGAGAATTATTTTCCTGGTATGGTTCAAGATTAATTCATTCAGCGAAGTATTTTAAGCAAATAAGAGAAATTATAGCTAATGAGTAAATTTGTTAAATAGTTATTTGATAAAAAGCCATTAGCAAATTATGTATAAGTCGTTAGTAAGTTGGCAGTATGCAGTTAGCAGTACGCAAAGAAGAAATAAGACAAAAGAGCAAAGACCACTTTAATTTTAGAATTAATGATTTGATGATTTTTAAAATTTAGAATTTGGAATTTTAAAATCTGTAATCTGTAATTTTTAAAATCGAAAAAACAATTCATCGCTATCAATCTCTATAAGTTTCAATTAATTTCTAATATTACCTTACAACAATTCACACCTGAATATTAATAAGTTTAGAAAACCTACTTAAGGTTTTTCTTTGTAGTTTAATACATTTGACTATAAATAATAAACCATGCACATTCACTTAATAGCAATAGGCGGAAGCGCCATGCATAATTTGGCTTTAGCATTGCATTCAAAAGGCTATCATGTTACCGGATCGGATGATGAAATTTTTGAACCCTCCAAATCAAGGCTGGCAGCTAAAGGGCTATTACCAACCTCAATTGGCTGGGACGAAAACAGAATTACAAAAGATATTGATGCCGTTATTTTAGGAATGCACGCTCGCAGCGATAATCCTGAATTAATTAAAGCACAGGAACTAGGATTGAAAATTTATTCATATCCTGAATACATATACGAGCAAACCAAAAATAAAACACGAGTTGTAATAGGTGGAAGCCATGGCAAAACTACCATTACCTCCATGATATTACATGTTTTAAAACAATGTAACATAGATTGCGATTATTTGGTTGGTGCGCAACTTGAAGGTTTTGACACCATGGTTAAATTATCGCATGAAGCAAAAATTGCGGTAATTGAAGGAGATGAATACCTTGCATCGCCAATTGACAGAAGACCAAAATTTCATTTATATCATCCCAATATTGCCGTAATAAGTGGTATTGCATGGGATCATATCAATGTGTTTCCAACCTTTGAAAATTATGTAGAACAGTTTGAAAAATTTATTGAATTAATCGAACCTAATGGAACTTTAGCCTATTGCGAAAACGATGAAATATTGGTATCAACCGTAAATAAATCAAAAAATAATACCATAAAAAAAATAGCCTATGGTATTCCAAAGCATGAAATTTTAAGCGGAATTACCTATTTAATTAATTCAAAAAATGAAAAAATTCCGCTAAAAATATTCGGAAATCATAACTTGATGAATCTTAAAGCCGCACGAGTTGTATGTGAATCATTAGGAGTAACGGAAAAAGATTTTTATAACGCCATACAAAGTTTTAAAGGCGCTGCAAAACGTTTAGAATTTGTTGCAGGCAATCATCATTTTGCCGTGTACAAAGATTTTGCTCATTCACCGTCAAAACTAAAAGCTACTACAGCAGCCGTTAAACAACAATTTCCCGATAGAAAATTAATTGCTTGTATGGAGTTACATACTTTTAGCAGTTTAAACGAAAACTTTTTGAATGAATATAAAGGTAGCATGAATACGGCTGATGAAGCTATTGTGTATTACAATCCACATACCATAGTACATAAAAAATTGAAACCGATTTCTGAAGAACAAGTGAAGGACGCATTTAATAATCAAAATTTAAAAGTTTATATCAACTCACAAGAATTGATAAATTATCTGGAGAATAAATCGTGGAATAATTCTGTTCTATTATTGATGAGTTCAGGAAATTTTGATGGTGTAAATATAAATAAATTTGGCGAGCAACTGGTAAAGAAGAATTAATTATTACTTATTGAAAAATAATTTATGCATACAGCTCTTATAACCAACGATGCCGTAGTATTAGGTATTTTATTTTCCATTTTGGCATTTGTATTTGGAACATCAAACAGCACTCATCCTTTTTGGCAAAAATTTTATAAATATGTTCCTTCGCTTCTTTTGTGTTATTTTTTACCGTCTATTTTTAACTCATTAGGAATTATTTCGGGAGAACAATCGGGATTATATAAAGTAGCATCGCGCTATTTATTGCCTGCCAGTTTGGTTTTGCTGTGTATTAGTATTGATATGAAAGGAATCATGCGCTTGGGGCCTAAAGCAGTAATTATGTTTTTAGCCGGTACTGCCGGTATTATTTTAGGAGGTCCTTTAGCAATTTTAATTACCAAATCAATAGCTCCAAGCATTGTTGAAGGTAGCGGAGCAGATGAAATTTGGAGAGGCATGGCTACCATTGCCGGAAGCTGGATTGGCGGTGGCGCTAATCAAACAGCCATGAAAGAAGTTTTTCAGCCAAGCGATAAATTATTTTCGATGATGATAGCCGTAGATGTAATTGTAGCGAATATTTGGATGGCCGTATTATTATACGGAGCCGGTATAGCCAATAAAATTGATGCTTGGTTAAAAGCAGATTCAAGTAGTATTGAAGAAGTTAAAAACAGAATTGAAAATTATCAGTTATCCGTAACTAAAGTTCCAACATTAACCGATACGATTATTGTTTTATCGGTTGGTTTTATAGCAACAGGAATATCTCATTTTGGTGCAGACATAATTACACCTTATATTAAAGAACAAGCACCACAATTAGAAAAATTCAGCTTTACATCCGATTTCTTTTGGATTGTAGTAATAGCAACTACTTTAGGTTTAGTATTATCCTTTAATAAAAAAATAAGAGCATTAGAAGGAGTTGGAGCTTCAAAAATGGGAAGCGTTTTATTATATGTATTAGTTGCTACCATTGGAATGAAAATGGATATAACCGCCATTGGCTCTAATCCGGGATTATTTTTATTAGGAATAGTTTGGATGATAATTCATGCAGCAATAATGATAATAGTTGCCAAAATTATTAAAGCTCCGCTTTTCTTTTTAGCTGTTGGAAGTCAGGCCAATGTAGGGGGAGCCGCCTCTGCTCCTATTGTTGCTTCAGCATTTCATCCTTCGTTAGCTGCGGTGGGAGTTTTATTAGCTGTTTTTGGCTATGCGCTTGGCACTTATGGAGCATGGATTTGTGCACAATTAATGAGTCTGATTTAGGTATTAGTCGTTAGGTATTAGTCGTTAGTAATAAGTGGTAAGTATGAAGTTGGCGGTTGGCAATGAAAGACAAAAGACAAAATGAGCAATTACGAAAGATATTTAAGATTTATGATTTATTTTTTTATTCGTATGTATTTGTAACAATTCGTTATTCGTATGTATTTGTAACTTTAACACATTAATACTTTGATACTTTCTAACTAAATAGTTGCCATTTACAATCCAAACAAAATACATTATACTTCATACTTTGTACTTATATTTTAGAATTTATAAAAATTATTTCTGAAGCGAGCTTAACACACCTGCATTCCAAAGTAGTTTTTCTTTTGCAAGTGCTGCTTTACCACTTTGCTCAATGTATTTAATTTGCGATTCAATTAAACTGCGTTCTCTAATATTAATAATCAATAAAGAACTTTCTCCATTTTTAAAACGTTCCTGTTCACCATTGCGAAGTAAAAAATAATTATCTACCAGTTCTTTCTGTGCATTGAGCAATTGAGGCATATTACTAAACTCGTTGATGGCAGCTCGTATTTTATTTTCTATTTCTCGAGTTACATGTGTTAATTCATATTTTGTATCAGCTAATTTTAATTTTGCTAATTTTAAATCTCCTCTCTCTTTTCTTAACAGCAATGGATATTTAAAAACTAAACCTACTTTATAATTTGCTCTGTAATCCGGATTAATGGTATTAAAATCATTTACAACGATAGACTCTTGAAGAAAATTATAATCTAAACGCAAATTAGGTTTTAGTAAATCGGCCTTATATCTTCTTTCTGCATCAATTTGATTAATTTTTGCGCGATAAAATAAAAGTTTGGGATGATTATTTAATGCAGATTCAACAAGACTTTCAGGATTTGGAATGGAAATAAAAAGGCTATCTGCATTTAGTGGTTGAGGCTTTATATCTGGAGATAAAAAAGCCGGTTGGCTATTTTCACTCCAAATATGATTAGAAAGTTTAAGAGTAGCATTTATCAAATTAATTCCTGCTTCGATGCGTTGAATATAACGTTGTTGTACTTCTATATATGCTTCTATGGAATCAATAGCCGCTAAATCACCAAAATTAATTCGTTCTTTTACAAAATTTAATCTTTCGAGTGCAAGTTTATAGCCGTCATCTACTCGTTCAAATGCAAAAAAACGAAAATACCATTCATAATAATCGCTAGCTACATTCAGTAATAAATCGTTCAGTTCCTGAATTTGCTCGGCATTATTCATTTCCGCTATGGCTTTGGCCTGACGAAGTGCGTTTCTGCGCATATCAGTCCATAATCCTTGACCAATTGGTATGCTCACTCCTGCCATAACCAAACCCTGATTAGGTGTATAGTTTTCGGGATTTAATCGAGCCCCATCATTTAATTCGTAAGCTGCTTTAAAATCAATTCCTAATCGAGTTGGTATTTTAAATTCTCCCAGAATTGCTTTATAATAATATTTTCCATCAAATGCTTTATCACGATATTCTGCCTGAATTACCGGATCAAAATTTCCTCTGGCTGATAAAAGCAAAGCTTTACCCATGTCTCCTGTAATTCCTGCCTGCGCTGCAATTGGATGATTGGTAAGTACTATTTTATACAAATCATATAAGCTTAATGTAGTATCTGACTGAGAAAAAACATTTGTATAAAATATTGCTAAAAATATTAGGTTAAAACTTTTTAAGCGCATTAGTATTCGGCTTTTTTATCAACTTGTTTAATTGATTTTTCATCTTTGGCACCTTCACCATTTTCACCTAACCAGTCAGGAGGGAAACCATTGAGCTGTCGCCATATTTCATACCAAATAGGTACATCGTTTAGTAATGCCCATCCATACACACCTCCTCCAATTCGTAATTTTTCAGGCCATGGAATATCATCCGGATCTGGAGTTACAAGGATTCGGTATTTACCGCCATTGGTGCTTACATAGTCAACAACTTGTATTATACCTCCAAAAGTACCAAACGAACTTCCCGGCCATCCTGAAAATACTAAAGCAGGCCAACCATCGAATTGTAAACGCACTTTTGCGCCTTTGTGCAACAACGGTACATCCATGGTTTTTACATATAATTCAACTGCATTTACAGAGTTTTTATCAACTATGGTTACAACAGCCTCGCCTTCTTTTATTATTTCACCAATACCTGCTTTAAGCGCTTTAATTACATATCCGGATTTTGGAGCTGTTATATAGTAGTTGCCGCTTCGTATGGTATAATTGGCTAAATCGTTTTTCATTTTTGCAATTGAACCTTCGGTATCGAAAGCATAAGCTAAGGTTGAATTATATTCAGACTGAGCTTTTGCAAGTTTATCGGCATATTCTGCTTGAATTGAGTTTAATTCTATTTTGGCATTTAATAATTCATTTTTTGAAGCAAGGAATTTATTTTCTGCTGAAATAAATTTTGATGTTGCATCTTGATATTTTACTTTCCTTTGTTCTAATTCTGTTAATGATTTTAATCCTTTATCGTATAATACCTGTTGACGATCTAACTGTTCTTTTGCAACAGATTGGTCTAGTTTAGCTGCTATCATATCCATACTATCGCTTTGTAATTTCAACTCCGTTTGGCGTAATTTATTTTTTGCTTTTTCGATGCTTAATAGTTGTCCTTGTTCTAAAGCCTGAATTTGTTTTAATAATGCAGCCGCTTTGTTATTTGTTGCTTTTAATGCTTGTTCTTTGGCTACTACCTGCTCTTGCGTACGTTTTAAGAGTTGAGGGTCAAAATAACTGTCTTTTACTTCAGATAAATGAATTATAGTATCACCTTTATTAACATATTGACCTTCTTGAACATACCATTTTTCTATTTTACCGGGTATAATTGTATTAACTGTTTGAGGTCTGTCTTCGGGCAAAAACGATGTTACAACACCGTTTGAACGAATATTTTGAGTCCATGGTAAAAATAACATTAAAAAAATTATTGTCATTATGCTGTACAATATCTTTGAAAACTGAGTTAAAATCTTAGGAGATTGAGCCTTTTCAATAGACTTAAACTCTTCTTTCTTTAAAGCTTTTTCAGGAATAATATTTTCGGATATATTAAGCATTTTTTAAATCAATAATTTTATTTAAATGAACATTGGATTTTATGTTCTCATATTTGCCTGAAACAATAATTTCACCATCTTTCATTACTATTGTTTCATCACACCATTGCATTATTTCTTTTTCGTTTGATACAAAAATTAGCGTAGTATCCAGTTTAAATAGCTCCTTAATTAATTGTGCTTTTTCTGTTGGGATTAATTTTATGCCTCCCTCGTTAATAATTAATAATCGTGGCTTACCTGCTAAACAGCGGGCCATAATTATTTTTTGGGCGATACTACCGGGTAAACCTTTAGCTCCGGCAATTAGCATGGTATTTATTCCTTCTTTTTGTTGGCCTATAAAATCATTTAATCCAACAATTTTTAAACAATCATATACCTCTTTACTTGAAATTCCTGGTCTATTTACTGCCACATTCTCAAATATGGTACCTTCAAAAATATCTTCATAACTTAAATTATCTCCTATAGACAATCTAAGTTCTTCCATATCCAAATCTCTTAATGAAAATCCATTGTATTGTATGCTGCCCGTATAATTTTCGTATAGTCCTGTAATTACATTTATAAAAGTGTTTTTGCCGGAACCGTTAAATCCGCAAATACAATATTTTTTACCAGACTCAAATTTTAAACTTATATTATGCAGTACCTGTTCGTTATTATCCGGGAAACGATAATTTAACTGATCTATTATTATTTCAAATGAACTACTTAAATTTTCTTTATTAATGTTAACTCCTTTGTTAATTTCGATGGGTAAGTCAGTTACTTCGCCAACTTTTTCTAAAGCTGTAAGTACATCATACACTATATCTAAACTATTTATTAATTTCTCAACGGCATTTAATACAATGATGATAACAATTTCAGCGGCAACAAACTGGCCGATGTTTATTTGACGATCTAATAATAAAATTGAACCTAAAATTAATAATGCACCGGTAATTAAAAATTTAAAACCCACCATGCTTCCCATTTGTATGAGTAATATTTTAAAGTGTTTTGTTCGGGCATCTAAATACTCGGAAACTTCTCTATCAATGTTTTTTTCAGGAAGATTTGTTTTGCCAATTAATTTTAAGGTTTGTAATGTACGGGCAATTTCTTCTAAAATATGAACTACACGGTACTTGTGTTTCGATTCTTTTAAACTTGTTTGTAAACCTATTGGAGCTGTTAGTCGAATAATAAATCCTAATACAATTAAAAAAAACATCCCTAAAAAAATAAAGAAGGGATGATAAAACGACAGAAGTAATAAACCAAATAAAATT
>CALKJP010000130.1 GCA_937995645.1 uncultured Bacteroidia bacterium | reverse complement strand
TTTCATAATTGGGCTTTTTATCCTGGCGCGAAAAATCATCTACTATCACAATATTGCTAAAGCCTTCGGCATTTAATCTGCCTACCAGACAACTGGCTATAAATCCTGCGGCTCCTGTTACTACTATCATTTTATATATTATTAAAATTAAAAAATTGCAGATTAGAAAATTACAAATTCTAAGTTCAAAATTCTAAAAATCTTACAACTTAATTCGTAATTTATTAATTTCTCTTTTCTGACTTTTAACTAGTAACTTATGCCTTACACCAAATCAACTAATGGCTTGTGGCTTATGGCTATTCACTCATTTTCAAATCATTAAATCAAAGAAAAATATCCTCTCTTATTTGTTCTATTATCTGTTTTTCTTTTGCCATATTAAATAAAGTTTTTACGGCACGTTTGCCTTCTTCTCCCAAATCTACGGAAAATTGATTTACATATAAATTTATGTGCTTGTACATCACTTCTTCTTCCATTTCTTGTGCATGCGTTTTTACATATTCATAAGATGCTTTAGGATTTTCAAAGGCATATTCCACACTTCTTCTCAACACCCTATTTATTTTTTGCTTTACATCGCCTGCTAAATTTCTTTTTACAACAATTCCTCCTAATGGGATAGCCGCATTGGCATATTTTTCCCAAAACTCGCCTAAATCAGCAACTTTTGCTAAACCTCTTTGCTCGTATGTAAAACGATTTTCATGAATTAGCAAACCGGCATCAAAAGTACCATCTAAAACACCTTTCTCAATTTCAGAAAAAAGCAATTCGGTTTTGTTTTTTATTTCAGGATAGGCAATACTGAATAAAAAATTTGCAGTTGTATATTTTCCAGGGATAGCTACTTTCCACTCGCTCTTATCTTTTTGCAATGCAGGGCTGTCTTTTTTAACAACCAGTAAAGGACCTACGCCAAAACCCAAAGCACTTCCTGCATCGAGCAATTGATACTCATCGGTTAAATAAGCAAAAGCATGATAACTAAGTTTAGTAATATCCAATTCATTTCTGAATGCCATTTGGTTTAACTCTTCCACATCATGCATGTGAACTGTAAAAGACAAACCTTCTGTAACAATTTTTCCATGCACCATGGCATCGAAAATAAATGTATCGTTGGGGCAAGATGAAAAACCTAAACTCAAATGCATAGCTTAAAAATTATCGTAAATACTTATAATACTTTTATGCAAATTTTGTAATGCTAATGGTATATTCCATGCATCGCGATTACGTTTTTCTATATAATTAGATATGCCTCTTAATTGCAGGCAAGGAATATTTTCCATACGGCAAGCATATAAAAATGATGCCCCTTCCATACTTTCGGTATATGGATGAAACAACTGAAAAACCTTATTAATCGTATCTTCGCTACCATGCACCGTGCTTACTGTTATTCCGTTAACTTTTGGCAAATTTTCAATTATCTGATTTTTTAAATCCCACTTATTTTCAATCATTCCATTTTCGAATGGAAATTCATTTTTTCCAATCAATCCTAAATCAAAAATTGTCAAAAACTCCTTATCATTTTCAGCACCTAATTCGGCAAAACAATCGCTATACACATTCACCACGGTTCCTAATTCTAAATTCCGATTAAAACTACCTGCTATGCCTGTATTAATCGCAAAATCATACTTGCTTGAAAGAAATTTACCAAGACTATATGCTGTTGCATGAATACCAACACCGGTTATCAAAACATCAATTTTATGAGAATGAAAGGAATATGAACTTACATGTGCGCTTTGCTTCTTAATAAAAGTAAAGGCATTAAGCAAATTTTCAATTTCTTTATACGTTGCAGCAACCAATAAACTTTGCATGTGCGAAATTACTGATTTTTTAGCCATTGTAAATTATTAATTACCTTTGTAAAGAATTAAAAAAATTATGATTTACCTAACAAGAAAAGAACACTTTAACGCAGCTCATAAACTATACAATCCTAATTGGAGCAAAGAAAAAAACGAAGAAGTATTTGGCAAATGCGCCAATGCTAACTGGCATGGACATAATTTCAATATTTATGTTACCGTAAAGGGTATTCCACATCCAGACACCGGTTTTGTTATGGATTTAAAAGAATTAAGCCGCTTAATAAAAAAACATGTGGTAGATGAATTAGATCATAAAAATATAAATTTAGATGTACCATGGATGAATGGGAAAATGGCTAGTACTGAAAATATAGCCATTGAAATATGGAAGCGTTTGAAACCGGAAATTGAAAAACACAACTGCAAATTACATTCGATAAAACTCTACGAAACCGAAAACAATTTTGTAGAATATTTCGGAGAATAAAACTTTTACCATGTCAGAAAATACAAAATTTAATGGCAATGAGGGTTATATTAAAATAGATAAGTATGACCAAAAAAAAATTGACAGTATTGCCACACTCTATAAAAATATTATCTCCGAAATTGGTGAAGACCCCAATCGTGAAGGATTATTAAAAACCCCAGAGCGTGTTGCCAAAGCCATGCAATTTTTAACGCATGGTTATGATATAAATCCGGAAGATATTTTACGCTCTGCCATGTTTGACGAAGATTATTCGCAAATGGTAATAGTAAAAGATATTGAAGTTTATTCGATGTGCGAACATCATTTATTGCCTTTCTTTGGCAAGGCCCATGTTGCTTATATTCCAAATGGAAAAATAACCGGTTTGAGCAAAATTCCACGCGTAGTTGATGCTTTTGCACGAAGGCTACAAGTTCAAGAAAGGCTTACAAATCAAATTAGAGATTGTATTCAGAAAACCTTAAACCCTTATGGAGTGGCAGTGGTATTGGAATGCTCGCACCTATGTATGCAAATGCGTGGCATACAAAAACAAAATTCTGTTACCACTACTTCGGCATTTACGGGCGAGTTTTTAAAAGAGCCCACACGTAAGGAGTTTATCAGTTTAATCGGCAGCAGGCTGAGTTGATGGTGAACAGAAGGCAGAAAAAGATGAAAGAACAAAGAACAAAGATATTTTTGATTTAAGAATTGAGTGTTATGATTTCTTTATTCGTTTTAATTTGTAACTATTTGTTATTCGTATGGATTTGTTACATAAATAAATTATAACTTTCTAACAAAATTTTAATACTAAAAAAACATGAAAGCATACATTTTTCCGGGACAAGGCTCTCAATTTCCGGGCATGGGAAAAGACCTTTATGAAAACAACTCATTAGCAAAAGATTTATTTGAAAAAGCAAACGACATTCTTGGTTTCCGAATTACTGATATTATGTTTAACGGTACCGATGAAGAATTAAAACAAACAAAAGTTACACAACCTGCTATTTTTCTTCATTCCGTAATTCTTGCTAAAACATTAGGAAAATCATTTAAACCCGATATGGTAGCAGGACACTCCTTAGGAGAATTTTCTGCATTGGTTGGCAATGGAGCTTTAAGTTTTGAAGACGGGTTAAAATTAGTTTACCAACGTGCCTTGGCCATGCAAAAAGCCTGCGAAGCAAAACCATCAACCATGGCAGCAGTGCTTGGAATGGAAGATGGCAAAGTAGAGGAAATTTGCACATCTATTGATGGAATTGTGGTAGCAGCTAATTACAACTGTCCCGGACAATTAGTTATTTCGGGAGAAATAGAAGCCGTAAATAAAGCATGCGAAGCATTAAAAGCAGCTGGAGCAAAACGTGCATTGGTACTACCGGTTGGAGGAGCATTTCACTCACCATTAATGGAGCCTGCACGCATAGAATTAGAAGAGGCCATAAATGCTACACATTTTTCAAACCCAATTTGTCCTGTGTATCAAAATGTAACAGCAAACGCAGTAAGTAATCCGGAAGAAATAAAGAAAAATTTAATTGCGCAATTAACCGCTCCTGTGCGTTGGACACAATCGGTAAAACAAATGGT
>CALKJP010000129.1 GCA_937995645.1 uncultured Bacteroidia bacterium | reverse complement strand
AAAAGCAAGCTATGCAGATAAAAAGCTAAATGGAAAATGGATAAATAAGGCCCGAAAAGAAAATAATGAAATACCTTTTATGGCAGAACACGCCATTGATAAGCGATTCAATACAACATCAAAACCTAATCACAATATTACAGGAAAATGGGAAGTGGGTTTTTACAACCCAAAAGACAGTGTGCCAGTGGTTACAAAAGCTGTTGGAGAATTTCAACAAAAAACAGGAATAATTACTGGAACATTTATGACAACCACAGGAGATTTCCGTTTTTTAGAAGGAGTATTAGATGGAGACATATTATATCTATCATGCTTTGATGGTGCACATGCATTTTTATTTAAGGCCAAAGTAGATGGCGATAGAATGGAAGGCGAATTTTGGAACGGAACCCATCACTACGAAAAATGGGTGGCAGAACGTAACGAAAATGCAGCATTGCCCGATCCTGAAAAACTTACCGTTCTTAAAGAGGGAGTAGAAAAAATATCTTTTTCTTTTCCTGATTTAAACGGGAATATTGTTTCCATAGATGACGAAAAATATAAAAACAAAGTTATCATCGTACAAATTTTAGGATCATGGTGCCCTAATTGTGCTGATGAAACAAAATTTTTATCCGACATTTACAAGCAATACCATAGCCGAGGATTAGAAATAATCGGTTTATGTTTTGAAACAACCAAAGAATTTGAAAAAGCAAGTACCAATGTTAAACGCATGGCAGAAGGCTTAAATGCCGATTATACCTTTTTAATTGCCGGAACATCTAACAAGCAAGAAGCAGCGCAAGTATTACCATTTTTAAACCATGTACTTTCGTTTCCTACTACTATGTTTATTGATAAAAAGGGGAATGTTAGAAAAATTCACACAGGATTTAATGGCCCTGCTACCGGAAAACACTATGAAATGTTTGTATCACAAACTACTGCCTTTATTGAAAAATTATTGGCGGAAAAATAATTGAATTTATATTAAACAAAAGAAAGGCGCAAAATTTTGCGCCTTTCTTTTTTGTTTCGGATTCTCTCTTATTTTTTTCCACCTCCATTATCAGCCGCTGCAGATTGTACAGCGATGTTTTGCAAGTCGCGATCAAACAGATATAAACCACCCTTATCGTTTCCAATTAAGTTTAGTTTGTCTAAAATAGTTCTTGCCAAAGCTTCTTCTTCTATTTGCTCTGAAACGTACCACTGTAAAAAATTGTGAGTGGTATAATCCTTTTCTTTTAAGCAAATATCAACCAATTTATTAATTTCGTTTGAAACCATAATTTCATGCTTCAACAAATTATCGAATGCGTTTTGTAATGATTTAAAATCTCTTGGAGGCTGCTCTAATGAAGGTATAATGGCTTTTCCTCCTCTTTCGTTTAAAAACTTCACTAACTTAAGCATGTGTATTCGCTCTTCATCAGAATGCTGATAAAAGAATGCTGCAACTCCACTCAAACCATTGTTTTCTGCCCATGAAGCCATTGCCAGATAATATTGTGAAGAGTTTGCCTCCAATTCAATCTGTTTGTTTAATGCTTGTTCAATTTTTTTAGTTACCATAATATTATTGTTTAAACATTAATTATTTATCTTTTAATACTAACAATGGAACATCAACATGATATGCCATTTTTTTAGTTACGCTCTTATGAAAAATTTTTTCAAGGAATGAATGCTTACGGGCTATCATCACCAAACAATCTGTTCCTTTTTCTTTTACATAATTTTCGATTCCGTCAGAAACATTTTCATTTTTTACAAAATAAAAATTATGCTTTACTCCTTCCAGCAAGTGATTAAGTTTAATGGCGGCAACTGCTTGTTCTGTACTTTCCGGAAGCTCATCTAAACCTACATTTAATATGTCTATTTCGGCATCTAATTTATGTGCAAGAGTTTTAAACAAGCTAAATCCTTGGGTTTCAGCTATTGGTTTTAAATCGAAGGCAAATGTAAATTTCTGAGGTTTTTTATAGATAGCTTTTTCGGGGATTACAAGAACGGGGCATGATGCGCCTTTAATAACTGCAGCGGTATTGCTTCCTATCAGCACTTCTTTTGCTCCAGTAGCGCCTTTGGTTCCCATTACTACTAAATCAAACATAAAGTCTTCAGACATTTCATTTACTAACTTTACCAAATCGCCTTGTTTAGCAACGGTTTCAATACTTACGGTATCAAACTCTTTATTAAAACGAATTTTTCTTAATACTTTTTGCAAACCTTCTTCTGCATCTGATTTTAAAATTTCTGCCAAATGCATTGTTTTAATAGTAGTATTACCTCCGGCAGGAATTTGATAGGTATGTAATAATATTAAATCTGCGCTAAGTTCTTTTGCCAAAAAAAGAGCATATTGCATAGCCTTAGCAGCATTATCGGAAAAATCAGTTGGAAATAGTATTTTCTTCATTTCAAGTTTTATTGTTTAAGCATCGCTTTCTCAACAAACCTACATGATTTTTTTTAATTGTGGAATGATATGAGTCAGTTTTAAAAAATTATATTTATGCAATTGATGCTTTAATTTGATCTTCTACTAATTTTGCAAAGTCTTCCGGCTCTTTAAAAATTCTGATATTGGGAGGTAATTTTTTTTTGTATTCCATTAGCTGAAAGCCTGAAAGCAATACCGTACTTTCTGATAAAACTTTTGATAACTGCTTGATATATTCTTCTGTTTCTATTTGAAATGAAAATGTAAATACAGAGACGATAAATTGTGGTTTTCTTACATTATAAACTTTTTGAATATCGTCAAGCGGAACACTTTGTCCTAAGTAAATGGTATGAGCGCCTCTTGCTTTAGCCATGTAGCAGTAAAGCAAAAGACTTAGTTCATGCAATTCTCCTTCAGGAAGAAAAAACATATAACGAGGGGCAATTTTTGAGCTGGGATAGGGCAACCTGTCTATACCTACTATAACTTTTTGGCGTATAAGATTAGAAATAAAGTGCTCTTGAGCAGGATTTACAGCACCTGTTTGCCACATAACTCCAATTTTTTTTAAGAACGGGAAAACAATTTTAGAGATCGTGTTTTCAAATCCAATTTGAACTATGGATGATGTTACAACCTGCTCAAAACGTAATTCATCCATTTCAATCATGGCCAACATTAGTGCATCTACTTGAGCATTGATTGCGGTATTTACCTGCGAGAGTTCGATAACTTTTTGTGAAATTTCCTTATCGCTTAATTTGATGATTTTTGAAATTTTAAGTCCGCTGTTATTAAGTATGTTTATATTAAGCAGCTTTTTTAAGTCTTCGTTTGAATAATAGCGTATGTTTGATTCTGTTCGCTGAGGCTTAAGCACGCCATAGCGTTGCTCCCAAACACGTAATGTATGAGCTTTTATACCTGATAATTTTTCCAGGTCTTTTATTGAATATGTAGATAGATTACTCAAACGTTTCAATTCATGTGCATTTATAAACAACTTTATCATTAAAAGGTTTTTAATTTATTGCAAAAGAAGTAAATATTTGTAACAAGGCATAAACTAAAAGAGGCGCAATTGCGCCTCTTTTAGAAAAAAAATATAAAAGATTATCCCTTTAATGCATTGGCTCCACCAACAATTTCCAAAATTTCGTTGGTAATAGCGGCCTGACGTGCTTTATTATAGCTGATACGCAGCGTGCGTAATAATTCTTTAGCATTGTCGGTAGCTTTGTGCATGGCTGTCATACGAGCGCCATGTTCTGCAGCATGAGAGTCTAATAATGCTTTGTAAAATTGAATTTTTAATGATTTGGGTATTAATTCATTTACTATAAACTCTTTGTTTGGCTCGTATATGTATTCTGTACTGCTTACATCTGTATTTTCTGCTTGCTCTACCGGCAATAATTGCTCGGCTGTTGGTAGTTGCACGGCAGCATTTTTAAAGCGATTATATACCAGCACTACTTTATCAAATTGCTTATTGGCAAAAGCTGCCATAACTTCTTCGGCAAATGGAGCTACGTTTTCAAAAGTTAGTTTATCGAACAATATATTGGCTTCACCATTTTCTTTAAACAAGGTTAAATTACTTTTTTTAAAGAAATCGTTTGCTTTTTTACCCACAGGGAAAATACTTATGTTTTTACCTGAATAGTCTTCGCGAATTAAACGATTGGTAAGCTTTATAACATTTGCGTTAAAAGCACCGCATAATCCTCTGTTTGAAGTAATTGGAACAATTAATATGTTATTTTCGGCACGTTTTTCAGCATAAATACTACCGCTGCTGCTTTCCATTGTAGCTGTAACATTTTCTAATACATCTTTTAATTTTGAAGCGTATGGACGTAATTGCGTAATAGCATCCTGAGCTCTTCTTAGTTTGGCAGCACTCACCATTTTCATCGCACTGGTAATTTGCGAAGTTGAGTTTACCGAGGTAATTCTGTTACGTACTTCTTTTAAATTTGGCATAATCCACTAATTGGGGTTAATCCGTTGGCAAATTATAATTTGCAAATTGCTAATACTATTTTGAATTATTTTTTATACTTGGCTGCTACTTCTTTGGCTACTTTTTCAAGCATTTCGGTTACATCGTCATTAATAGTACCAGACTTTAAAGTGTTTAATACCTCTTTATGTTGTGCTTCTAATATGCCTAAATAATCAGCTTCAAACTCTCTCACTTTGTTTACCGGCACATCTTGTAATAAACCTTTTGTTCCGCAGTAGATAATTGCAATTTGCTTTTCAACTGTTAAAGGAGAAAATTGTCCTTGTTTTAAAATTTCTACGTTTCGAGCTCCTTTGTCGAGTACGGCTTTGGTGGCTGCATCCAGGTCAGAACCAAACTTAGCAAATGCTTCTAACTCTCGATATTGGGCTTGATCAAGTTTTAAGGTACCCGAAACTTTTTTCATAGATTTAATCTGTGCGTTACCCCCTACACGCGATACAGAAATACCTACGTTAATCGCAGGGCGTACACCTGAGTTAAACAAATTCGATTCCAAGAAAATTTGACCATCGGTAATAGAAATTACGTTGGTTGGAATATACGCAGATACGTCACCCGCCTGTGTTTCAATAATTGGCAATGCTGTTAGAGAACCTCCTCCTTTTACAATCGGACGTAAACTTTCTGGTAAATCGTTCATTTGACGGGCAATTTCGTCAGTAGCATTAATTTTTGCCGCACGCTCTAATAAACGAGAGTGTAAGTAGAATACATCACCGGGATATGCTTCACGTCCCGGAGGTCTTCTTAGTAAAAGAGATACTTCACGATATGCAACAGCTTGTTTAGATAAATCATCGTAAACGATTAATGCCGGACGTCCGGTGTCGCGGAAATATTCACCTATTGCACACCCTGCAAATGCTGCATAGAATTGCATTGGTGCCGGATCAGATGCGGATGCAGAAACAACCACACTGTATGGCATTGCTCCGTTTTCTTCTAATATGCGTACTATGTTGGCAACGGTTGATCCTTTTTGTCCAATAGCTACATAAATACAATAAACAGGGTTTCCTGCTTCGTAAAACTCTTTCTGATTAATAATGGTATCTATTGCAATGGCGGTTTTACCTGTTTGACGATCGCCAATAATTAACTCACGCTGCCCACGTCCGATAGGAATCATGGCATCTACGGCTTTTATACCCGTTTGCAATGGCTCATTAACCGGCTGACGGTAAATTACCCCCGGAGCTTTTCGTTCAAGCGGCATTTCGTATAACTGACCTGTTATAGGTCCTTTCCCATCAATTGGTTCTCCCAAAGTATTAACTACCCTGCCTAACATGCCTTCGCCAACTTTGATGGAAGCAATTAGGCCGGTTCTTTTAACCGTATCGCCTTCTTTTATATCATTTGAACTCCCTAAAAGTACCGCTCCTACGTTGTCTTCTTCAAGGTTCATTACGATACCTTTTAAACCATTTGCAAATTCAATCAACTCTCCTGATTGCACTTGAGTTAATCCGTATATACGGGCTATTCCATCTCCCACTTGTAATACGGTTCCTACTTGTTCTAATTCAGCTTCTGATTTAAAGCCTGAAAGTTGTTGTCTTAAAATTGCAGATACTTCTGCAGGTCTTATTTCTGCCATCGTTGTTTATGTTTATCTTTTATTTATTATTTTAATACTCTTTAACGTATAGGTTTTTACTAAATTCTTTACGTAATGCGTTTAGTTTTCCGGCAATACTTGCATCAATTTGTTTATCGCCTACTGTTACAATTAGTCCTCCAATGATGGATGGATCTACTTTTTCTTCAATTTCTACCGAAGAGGCATTGCTTTTTACCAAAGCTGCTATTTTATTTCTTAATGTATCATCTAAAGGAACTGCTGTAATAACCTTTGCTGTAACTATTTGTTTAATTTCTCTGTATTGGCGCACGTATTCTGCGGCAATTCCTTCTAAATAAATTTCACGACCTTTTCGGGTTAAAATATCTACAAACGATATTGTTAAGTTACATACAATACTACCAAATGCTTCTTTAAAAATGGAAAGTTTCTTGTCTCCTTTTATTATCGGGCTTTTTAATACTACCTGAAATTCTTTTGAAGAGCGACATGCATTTAAAATAACTTCCATATCTTTTTTAACCTCCTCAAGCAGATTTTGCTCCTGAGCAAGACCAATTAAGGATTTGGCGTATCTGGATGCTACTTTAGTATCTACCATGATTAGTTAAGGTTAACTTCTTTTAATAAATTATCTATTATAGCTTTTTGTTTGTCATTTCCGCTTAATTGCTCTTTTAAAATTTTCTCTGCAATTTCGATTGACAATACTGCTACCTGATTTTTTAATTCGGTAATGGCCGCCATTTTTTCATTGTTAATGGTTTCGCGAGCTTGAGCAATGATTTTTTCGGCTTCTGCAACAGCTTTTGTTTTTGCTTCGCTAATTATTGCCTCTTTTGTTTCTCGTGCTTCTTTTAAAATCTGATCGCGCTCTTCTCTTGCATGCTTTAATAAAGCTTCGCTTTCATTATTCAGTGCTTGCATTTTCTTTTCTGCTTCTTCTGCAGCTTTTAATGCTTGCTGAATTTTTTCTTCACGTTCGTTTACCGCATTCAAAATTGGTTTCCATGCAAATTTTCTAAGCAAGAAAATCAATCCGACAAATAATACTGTTTGCCAAAAAAACAATCCGATTGAAAATTCACTGATTAACTTTTCCATTTATGTTAATATATTTAAGTTTTGTGTTTAGTTTAAATAACAATCGAGCCGTGGCCAACCGCCATTCGGCTCGATTGAAATAGATTAAACTGCAAATAGTGCAGCAAATCCGATACCTTCAATAAGCGCGGCTGCAATAAGCATGGCTGTTTGAATTTTACCGGTAGCTTCTGGCTGACGAGCAATAGCTTCCATTGCTGAACTTCCGATTTTACCGATGCCCATTCCGGCTCCGATTACGATTAGGCCTGCACCTACGATTGCTGGAATTTCCATAATTGTTTGTATTTAAGGGTTAATAATAAACTTTTTGTTAATGATGGTCGTCATGGTGTTCTTCTACTGCTGTTCCGAAGTACAATGCCGATAACATCGTAAATATATATGCCTGTAATGCTGCAACTAACAATTCTAATATAGAAAGTACAAATGCTAAAATAAATGAAAGTGAACTTCCAATCCAGTTTGCGAACACAAACATTAAACCTAAAATGCTCATTAATACTATGTGTCCTGCTGTAATGTTTGCGTACAAACGTATCATTAATGAGAAGGGCTTAATAAATGTACCTAATAATTCAATTGGCGCTAATACCACCTTCATTGGAGCGGGTACTCCGGGCATCCAGAAAATGTGCTTCCAGTAATATTTGTTGGCTGTAAAAGTTGTAATTAAATAAGTAAGGATGGCTAAGCAAAATGTTACGGCAATATTGTTTGTAATGTTTACTCCAAGCGGCGTTAAACCAAACAAGTTAACAACCCAAACAAAGAAAAACACTGTTAATAAATAGGACATATAGCGCTTGTAGTGCTTTTCACCAATGTTTGGAATGGCAATATCATCTCTGATAAAAAGAATGATTGGCTCTAAAAAACGTCCGATACCGGTTGGTAATCCTCCATTTTTTTGGTAAGAACTTGCCATATTTTTAAACATAATAAAAATGATACTCATAATAACAATTATCATAAACACATTTTTAGTGATAGAAAAATCTAATGGCTTTGGATTTAACACATGGTGATGCTCATCATATTCAATAGTACCTTTAGCATCGGTCTTGTATATTTTATTATGATGTAAAATATAATAATTACCTTTTGACTCTACTACTTTTTCGCCATGACGAAAAGCTGAAGACATAAAAATATGCAAGCCTCCATCAATTAAAATTACGGGTAACGGAAATCCAACATGGTGTTCTTTACCGTCAGAACCGGTGTATGAGAATAAGTGAAAATCGTAAGAATCTTGTAAGTGATGTTTGATATCCGCTTTAATGCGTGCTTTTAAATCTAATTCTCCATGTTCTGCATGAGCGCCATGTGCGTCATGATGTGCTTCTGCAGCTTCATGCTCATGCGCTTCATTATGCGTAATGGTGCTGTCTTTCTGATGAGCGGGTTCCTGATGATTATCTGCAAAAATTGCTGTTGGAATATTTAAAAATACAGTAATTAAAAAGGCGTATATCGTTCTTAACATGTCTATATAAATTAGGCTCAAAAAAAACGCTGCAAAGCTATACAATTATTTAATACAGAAAAACAAAATATAGTCAAAATTACAGTATTCGACTGTGAGCTTGTTTTTTTTATTGCTTAAGGCGCTTTACAAGAAAATAAACCTCTGTAATTAAACAAATTGTATAAGGAATAAAAAAGGATAAAAACTCCGTCTTTGTTATTTTGCCGTCTTCTTTATAAACAGGATAAAAAAACAAGAAGAAGAAAATAAATTTTATACCACTTCCGCCCATAAATACAAAACCGGCAATTTCAGGCTTGTTTTTAATTATGATATTAATTACTACATAAATAGTAAACGCTAAAAAAGCATTTACTATGTAAGCTGAGGCTAATTTGTTTTCAGTGGCTGAAAAAGAAAAAACTTGTGTATGAGTTAAAAAGGCCGCCAGAAGAATAGCTGGTAAAATCCAGTAAAAACTGTTTTTATTTAAAAATTTATTATTTGTCATTTTTATTTATTCTATTCAATTGCTGCAACACCATATAAAAAGCCACTATTACCGAAAAAATAGTTAAGCCCATGGTAAACCATTTTTTGTTGGAAGGGTATTTTTCGTCTAACAACTTACCCAACCATGCACCTAAAAAAATGGTTGCTCCCATTTGGGCTGCAATTCCAATTAACTGGATAAATTTATTTTTTGGGTTTGACATGGGTGCAAAGATAGGTATTC
>CALKJP010000128.1 GCA_937995645.1 uncultured Bacteroidia bacterium | reverse complement strand
AATATTTCAGAAATAAAAATCTGTTAGTTTTTAGAAACGCTTATTTAAATGAAAGTATTAATTTTTACGAACATTTATCTAAAAATTATTATCTAAACAAGTGCTTTTCATTGCTTAATGAATTAGAGCATACTCTTTTTTTAAATGATAAATTTCAAATCATTTCCGGCATAAATTATAATCGCCACATTGCCCATTCAGATGGATATAATTCAAAATCTATGCTTAACAGATTATCTGCGTTTCAATCTTTTAAATATTCGTTCATGGGTAATAATTCTCATCTCAATTTTGTTGTTAGAAAAGAAATCTATGAAAAGCATTTTACACCATTTATATATTCATTAATTGGCAAATTAAGTATATCAAAAAATTTAGATTTTTATATTAATACATCAAAAGTTTATCGAATACCAACTTTAAATGATTTGTTTTGGGTACCCGGTGGAAATAAAGATTTAAAGCCTGAAAAAGGATTTTCTCATGAGGCATCTATTAATTTGTTTCTAAACGACACATTAAATAAATCGTTTATTAAACATACTTCAACCTATTTTTCACGCCATGTAACCAATTGGATTATTTGGTTGCCCAACGAAAGCTATTGGCAAGCCAGAAATCTTTTAAATGTTTGGAGTAGAGGAGTAGAAACTTCAAGTTTGTTACAAACACAAATTAATAATTTGATCGTTAAATTTAATGTTACAACAATGTATGTTGTTTCTACTAATCAAAAACAAATTAGCGAATATGATAATTCTATAAATAAGCAAATTATTTATGTTCCAATGTATAGCGGTGCAGGTACAGCTAATCTCATATATAAAAATTATTTTACAGCATATAATATCACATATACAGGTTATCGTTATACGAGTACTGATAATTCTGAATTTTTAGATCCCTATTGGTTACATAATTTTTCATTTGGCAATACTTTAAAATTTAGTTCTAAGTTTGACATATCATTAGTATTCAAGATTCATAATCTTTTTAATATAGATTATCAGGTAATGGTAAATAGACCAATGCCATTAAGAAATTATCAAGTATCTGTTATTTTTAATTTTATTTAAAGTTGAAACACTTAAATATAAAATATGATGCTTTTATTAATTGGAGTTCAGGAAAAGATGCAGCGTTTGCATTTTATAAAACTTTAAATATGTATAATATAAAATTAATGCATACCACAATAAATGCGGAAACCAATAGAGTAAATTTTCACGGAGTTGAACTACATTTATTACAAAAGCAAGCTCATAGTATTGGTAAGAAATTATTTGTAACCTCAATTCCTTCTTCATGTTCTAATAAAGTTTATGAAAACGCTGTTTTAAATACCTATCAGATTTTTTATAAAAAAAAATTGCTTATTGGAATTAATGGAGATATTTTCTTAGATGATCTAATTGGTTATAAAAATTCTATAGCATTAAAAGCTAATATTAAAATGGAATATCCGCTTTATAGAAAAAAATCAAAAGCGTTGTTGCTTGAAATGATTGAATCAGGAATTAGTTCAATCATTGTATCGGTTGATGCTTCCAAAATACCAAAGTATTTTGTTGGGAAAAAATTAGATAAATATTTAATAAACGATTTACCTGATAGTATAGATTGTTGTGGCGAAAATGGAGAATATCATACCTTTTGCTATAACGCACCTTATTTTAAGTACTCCATTAACATATATGTAAAATCAATTGTAAAGAAATCCTATATAAATAATCAATCCGAGCATAAATTTTATTTTGCTGATATTATATGACAAAAGAAATTGAACAATTAATAGAACTATCGCAAACAAGCATTTATAAAGCAGTATTCCCCAATACTACTAATCATTACGATACCTTATTTGGAGGAACCGCCATGCAATTAATGGACGAAGTTGCTTTTATTACAGCTACTCGATTTACAAGAAAAAAGTGTGTTACGGTTTCAACCGATAGAATTGATTTTAAAAAACCAATACCATCCGGAACAATTATTGAATTAAGAGGTCGCGTATCAAAAATAGGCAATACAAGTTTGGTTATTAAAGTAGAAGTTTTTACCGAATTAATGTATTCAAATAATAGAGAAAAATCTATTGAAGGGCATTTTACATTTGTTACATTAAATGAAAATAAAGAGCCATGCAAAGTATTAGATTTTTAATTTTTTTATTTATCATAATTTTTATAAAGCCTGTAATTGCACAATTTCCCCCACCCGCAGGTCAAATAGGTAGTACAGCAATTCATAAAGATAGCTCCGTATTTATTGCATGGGCTACACAATGTACAATAAACTTAGGCTATCAAAATATTGCCAATCCATCTGCCGGTTACACGAGTGTAGGAAATAATACCTCTGCATTAGGAATAGCAGGAACCAATGGGGTTGTAAGTTTAGGTGATGGTGGTGAAGCTATTGTTCAATTTGACAGACCATTGTATAACGGGCCAGGTTGGGATTTTGCTGTTTTTGAAAATGCTTTTAGCGATTCATTTTTAGAACTTGCTTTTGTTGAAGTAAGTTCAGATGGCATTAATTACTTTCGTTTTCCTTCTGTTTCTAATACTCAAACCAATACACAAATAGGGGCATTTGATACTTTAGATGCTACTAAAATTAATAATCTGGCCGGTAAATACAGAGCACTTTACGGAACCCCCTTTGATTTAGAAGAACTTGATAATATTGCCGGTTTAGATATTAATAATATTACACATGTAAAAATTATTGATGTGGTTGGATCTATTCAACCCGCGTATGCCCGATATGATAGTAATAATAATATAATTAATGACCCTTGGCCTACCGAATTTGCTTCATCAGGTTTTGACTTAGATGCCGTTGGAGTAATACATCAACTTCCATTAAATGTGTTATCAAATGAATTTGAAATTAATTTTCAAATATATCCTAATCCGGTGTTTAAACATCAAAAATTGAATATTAATATTTATTCAAGAACTTGTGAAAAAATAAATATGGAATTTGTAAATGCTACAGGTATAATTGTGTTTTCTAAGCAAGCAGATTTAAATATTGCCGCGTGGAATAATCTAAGTGTTGAATTTCCAAATGATTTAAAGGCTGGAATCTATTTTTTAAAACTATATCACAGTAATGAATTAAAAGTTAAAAAGATTATTATTACCGAATGATTTTAAAATTTACATACAGTTTTTTTTTATGCTTATTACTTCTTTTTTTTTCATGTAGAAAAGATAAGCCGGTAAATCTACAGCAGAATTTTACATCTTCTGTATCTGCATCTTCTGTATTGGTTATAAACGAAGGCAATTTTATGTTTTCAAATGCATCATTATCTTTAATTAATTTAGAAACAGATGAAGTTAATGTTGATGTTTTTAAATCGCTTAATAATCAAAATTTAGGAGACGTTCTTCAAAGTGTTTATGAAAAAAACAATAATTATTATTTAATTGTAAACAACAGTTCTAAAATTGAAATAATTGATAAAAATTCGTTTAAGTTAAAAGCTACCATTACAGGCTTAAATTCACCACGCTATATGCTTTCGGTTAGTAATAGCAAAGCCTACGTGAGCGATTTGTATGATAAATCTGTTCATGTAATTGATCTTAACTCTTTCACTAAAACAGGCAGTATTTCTATAAATGCTTGGACAGAACAAATGTCTTATGTATATGGAAAAGTTTTTGTTACTGCACCCGATAGAAATTACTTGTATGTTATTAATGCAGAAAAAGACCTTTTAACCGACAGTATTTTATTGCAAAAAAACTGCTACTCAATTTTACAAGATAAAGAAAGTAACATTTGGGTATTATCTAACGGCAATTCTAATATCAACCAATCAGCTAAATTATATAAGATTAACCCCACTAATTTTCAAATTTTAAATTCCTATGAATTTGGAGCAAATGATACTCCCGGAAGCTTAAAAATTAACGGTTCATTAGATACTTTGTATTTTCTCAATAAAGGTGTATGGGCTTTACCTATACATCAAACTTTGTCCAATGCACAAAAGGTTATCACCTTACAAAATTCTAATTATTACGGTTTGGGAATTAGCCCGAATACAGGTGAAATATTTATTGCTGATGCACTCGATTATGTGCAAAAAGGAACTATATTAAGATATAATTCAAAAGGAGAATTTTTGAAATCTTATAAAGTTGGTATTATTCCATCTGATTTTGTATTCAGATAAAATTAATGTTGTACAATTAGTTTTTGGGTATTTATTTCATAATTTTCTTTAGTTTGAATAAAATAAATACCGTTTTCAATCGTACTTATATCTATACTCAGTTCATTTGAAGAGCATGTTGTATTATAGATGTTTTTCCCATTCAGATCGTAAATTGAAATCGCCCTTTCGATACTTTTATTAAATTTTAATGTTACAACATTGTTTGACGGATTAGGATATATTTGAAATTTATTTTCAGTAAAATTTTCATCCGTTCCCGTTAAATTATAACCTATGTTAATATCATCTAAGTAGAAATTATTACCGCCACCACTTTCAAAAACAAAACGAACTCTAAAGGGGGTATTGGCTTGTATGCCGGTCATATTCGTTATAAAATCGGTTTTCCATTGTGTGGCATTAGGTGTAAATGGTGTTGATTGATTGGGTGCAGTTGATAAATTTGTGGCGTTTATAGATTTTTTTATTTGCCAGGTATTTCCGCAATTATTTGATATAAATATATTTAATTTATCGGTTGATGTGCTGTCTTTTCGTGCATATGCATATCTGAAACTTACTTGCAAATTAGATATATTGCTAAAATTATAAACTGGGCTGATTAATTCATCTTTTCTGCCTTTTTCGGTAATGGAATGATTATTTATCCATACAGATTTATTTCCGCTAAATCCAATATTGGTATTTAACTCAAATCCGGCATCGTTATGCGGGTTTATTGCAAACCAATTGTTTGAAATTAAATCTGTGAAATTTTCAAAATTTTCAGCAAATGGTACTACTATACCTGTATTTGATAATACCGTAATATAAGCAGTTTCATTTTTCGTTAAAGTGCTATTTCCATCGCTAACTTGTAGTGTTACGGCATAAGTTCCAGGTGTAGAATAGGTAACTGTAACTGACGAATCGCTCGAAGTTGATGGAGTTCCTCCTTGAAACGCCCAGCTTCTGCTTTGTATGCCATGATACGATACATCGGCAAATTTTACTTGTTGCCCTGCACAAATTACCTGTTTATCCGATATAAAATCTGCAGTACAAAAATAGTTGGTACCATCGGTACCGGTTGCTGCCACATTGCTTGCTGTCCATAAATTATTTCTTCCGGCTATGGGGGAGTTTAAGCAAGCATGCATTCGGTCTCTTTGTCCGTAGGTAAGCATGCGTGCGCAATAGGCATAATCCATAAAATTTTGAACATTATCTAAAGTGTCATCGCAACTTATACCATTTAAATTACAAGTTTGCCAGCCAATGGTGTTGGGTGTATCTAAAACATCGTCATCAAAATTACAATTGGCTTGTTGAGCAACAGGTAAGTAATAAAAGCCGGGCACATTGTTTCCTCCCCATATATGTTGTAGGTTAAAATAATGCCCTAATTCATGTGTTAATACAACCGATTTAAAAGGAGTAGATGTTCCAATACTTCCTAAATAGCTGTGCTGAATTACAATTCCGTCCCATTGAGGAATTGTATCTGCCGTACTTGGCAATAAGGCATGGCCGGCTAAACCTGCAGCTTCTGCACATACATAAATATTTAAATATTTAGTAGGATCCCAGTGTATCAAACTTTTTACCTGATGGTCGCCAATATTGGTAAGTGTAGAAGCAATTCTGTTTATACCACTGTGGCAATTTCCGTTAGGGTCTTTTTGTGCCAGCACTAATTCAATTTCGCAGTCTGCTGCTCTTGGCTTAAAAAAAGGAACGATATCTGTTGTGTCCGGATTTTGTTTGCGCAAATTTCTATTGGCAACTCTTATCGCATCATAAATCTGTGCGTTTGAAATATTTTCATTTCCGTAATTATGAATTATATGAAAAACAACAGGGATTTTATATACAGTTGATTTATTGTTTTTTTGACGAATGTAATTGCGCGTAAACTCATTCAAAAATTCATTGTTTTGAATTATCTTATTGTTTAACTCAGGATAGTTTATAAATAAGTCCTGATGTATTTCATCTGTGCCGCAAAATTGAACTTTTACATCATTTTGTTGATTTTGACCATATAAAACAGTATTCAACAATAGGATGGTTAATAAAAATAAAATGTGTTTTATCATTTCTCTTTAAAATTTATTCAAATAGCTAAAGTAAATAATTAATTCACTAAAAAAAATGCTTATGAAAAAAACAACCTTAGTTATCATGTCTGCATTAGTTGTATTTTCTACTAGTTTACAAAGCTGTATCGGCTCATTTACTCTTACCAAAAAAGTATATGAATTTAATAAAGGAGTAGGTGATAAATGGATACAGGAATTAGTTTTTTTAGTTTTTTGCGCAATACCTGTGTATTCTATTGCGGTATTTGTAGATGCAGTAATTCTTAATTTAATTGAATTTTGGACAGGCTCCAATCCAATGAGTATGAACGAAGGAGATATTGAAATTCAATACAAAAAAGGAATTGATGGGAATACCTATAAAATGACAGCAACTAAAAATAAGTTGCATATTTTACAATTAGAGGGCAAAGGAAAAGGCAATGAAATGGCGTTTGTTTTCAATCCTGAAAATACCACCTGGAGTTTTGAGAAAGATGGTATTGCAACCGTAATTTCAAAAATAAATTATAACGAGTTTGGCGTTGCTGAAAGTTATACCATTTATAATGCTGATGGCGGTTCTGTTAATGTAGATGCTAATCTTACAAAGGAACAGGCAGCAGAATTAGTTAAAAACAGTCGCTTAGGATTAGCTTTAAATAAATAATATAAAACTGATCATAGGAAATAGAACGCCCGAAAGCAATTTCGGGCTTTGTTGTTTTAAAAAAAAGGAGTATGTTTGCCTAACATATCAGTCAATGAAACCGCGCAAAATCGTTAACGAACAAGAATTTCAACTCACTATACTGCGGCTTTGCTATCAGCTTATTGAAAATCACGATAATTTTAATGATACAGTAATTATTGGTTTACAACCTCGCGGAAGTTTCTTAGCCAAACGAATTACAGAAGAGTTAAAAAAAATAACAGGTAATCTAAATATCCCTTGTGGTTTATTGGATGTAACTTTCTATCGCGATGATTTCAGACGCAGAGATGATGTACTCATTCCTCAATCAACAGAAATTGATTTTATTATAGAAAATAAAAATGTAATTCTGATTGATGACGTTTTATTTACAGGCCGTACTATTCGTTCAGGATTAGATGCCATGCTTGATTTCGGTCGCCCAAAATTAGTTGAACTATTAGTATTTATTGACAGAAGATATAGCCGCCATTTGCCTATACAGCCTACTTATGTTGGAAAAACCGTTGATACAGTTACAGAAGAAAGAGTAAAAGTAAGCTGGAAAGAAACCGATGGCGAAGATGCTGTTTACCTTTTTACCTCAAAAGAAAATTAATGTAGCATGAGTCAACTCAGCGTAAAACACTTACTTGGAATAAAAGACCTTAACGAACAGGACATTCAATTAATTTTTAAAACAGCCGATAATTTTAAAGATGTTATAAATCGTCCCATTAAAAAAGTTCCTTCGCTTAGAGATATTACCATTGCCAATTTATTTTTCGAAAACTCTACCCGTACTAAGCTTTCGTTTGAATTAGCCGAAAAAAGGCTCTCTGCTGATACCATAAGTTTTTCTGCATCCGGGTCGTCTATTTCAAAAGGAGAGACCTTGATTGATACCGTAAATAACATCTTGGCCATGAAAGTGGATATGATTGTAATGCGTCATCCCAACCCCGGAGCAGGAGTATTTTTATCTAAACATATAAATTCTATTATTATTAATGCAGGAGACGGAGCTCATGAGCACCCCACGCAAGCCTTGCTCGATGCATTTTCAATCAGAGAAAAATACGGAGACGTTGCCGGAAAAAAAGTGGTAATAGTTGGCGATATTTTACACTCGCGAGTGGCTCTATCAAATATTTTTTGTCTCCAAAAATTAGGGGCAGAAGTTATGGTATGCGGCCCAACTACCTTAATGCCTCGATATATTTCAAGTTTGGGTGTTAAAGTAGAACACGATTTGGTAAAAGCCCTTAATTGGTGCGAAGTTGCCAATATGTTACGCATACAATTAGAACGTCAGGATATTAAATATTTCCCATCGTTACGCGAATACAGCATGCTATACGGATTAGACAAAAAGCTGCTGGATTCACTAAATAAACCAATTACTATTATGCATCCCGGCCCAATTAACAGAGGTGTAGAAATTACCAGCGATGTGGCCGATAGCGAACATTCTATTATTTTAAATCAAGTTGAAAACGGAGTAGCTATTCGTATGGCTGTTTTATATCTTTTAGCCGGAAGAGCCGATAAATAATAATGACTAAAGACAACATGAAAAAAATATTTAAGAATTAAGATTTAGGGTTTTTAGAATTTAGAGCTTAGAATTTTATAATTTGTAATCTGTAATCTGCAATTTTAAAAACAATAAATCGCAACGATTTCCAATTATTTCTATAAAACTCTACTTTGCTTCAAATTTTAATAAACAAACAGATAAATATTATTTTTTTGAATTTTTAATTATATTTGTAGTATGCATAACTATCTATGAACTTCGAAATAGACAAAAAAGACAAGTACACCTTAATTCGATCAAAGGTCGAAAAATTAGACAGTACAGTTTCTCCTTTATTAAAATCAGAACTGGTAGTAATTAATAATAATGGAGGTAGAAATATTATTATTGATTTAAGCGAAACCCGCTATTGCGATTCCTCAGGATTAAGTGCTATCTTAGTGGGAAATCGTTTGTGTAAAAATGCAAATGGCTCTTTTATAGTATGTGGCCTACAAGAACCAGTTAAAAAATTAATTTCTATTTCTCAACTTGATACTATTTTAAATATTACACCTAGCTTTACCGAAGCAGAAGATATGTTGTTTATGGAAGAAGTGGAGCGCGATATTTTAAATGGTGATAAGGAAGAATAAAACCCTTTGAAAACCAAAACCAACTACTATATGATAAAACGTTTACTTTTTGTTTCTGCTATAACCTCAGGTTTAGCATTAACTTCGCATGCTCAATGTACTATTGGCTCAGCCATTGCTAACGCAGATGCAGGAACTATTTTACCCGATTCTGCAACAGGTTTACCACCTGCATATACCGGAAACTCAAGCGGATATATTACATCGTTAGATATTAAAACCCTTACTGATACCACAGTAAATGTTGGTCCTCCCGTAAACCAAACCGTAGCGCTAAAAGTTTATAAAATGAAGATTCATAATGTAAAAGTGTTTAATCCGAATAATCCTTCGCAAGAAACAGCTTTACCAAGCGGATTTACTTATGCGGCAAATGCTCCTGAATGGGTTAATGGAGGTACTGCTCCTAATTTAACACCGGTTACAGGATGTGTAGCAGTTTCAGCCAATCAAGCATCGGTTCAGGCTGCATTAAATGGTGGTCCGGCAAATGATGGCGTATATCCATTACGAATTTATGTGGATATACAATTTACTGCACCCTCATTATTTATAACCAATCCAACGTGGATATCGCAATCTCCTTATTCCGACTTAATGCCAACAAATGAAAAATATCGTTTACGTATTTTAAACGGTACATCAATAATTGAGTCAAATAATAATGATTTCAGAGTAATAGCTAATGTTCCCAATCCATTTGCTAACAATACAGAAATTTTATTTACTCTACCAATAGAAGGAAATGTAAACTTAAAAGTTTACAACATGTTAGGTAAAGAAGTTTATAATACTTCTGTAGCTGGTAATACAGGTGATAACAGAATTCCTGTTTCTGCAGAAAAATTAACTTCAGGTATTTACTTATATACATTAACTTACAACAATACTACCATTACTAAAAAGATGATTGTAGATAAAAACTAAAGTAAAGGAATGAAGTTTGAATTAACCATTTTAGGCGCAAGTTCAGCTACACCAACCTCAAACAGAAATCCAACCGCTCAGGTGCTTAATGTGCTTGAGCGGTTTTTTTTAATTGATTGTGGTGAAGGAACTCAAATGCAATTACGCAAGTTTAAAATAAAGTTTCAACGCATCAATCATATTTTTATCAGCCATTTACATGGCGATCATTATTTTGGTCTTATGGGGCTATTATCTTCCATGCATTTATTGGGACGACAAACCGAATTACATTTATACGCTCCAGCACCATTAAAAGACATTATTGATATGCAATTAAAGTTTTCCGAAACTTATTTAAACTATCCATTAATATTTCATCCCTTAAATTTCGATTCAAAAAATCTATTATTTGAAGACGATTTAGTTAAAGTTTCATCATTTCCTTTATATCACAGAATAGCTACCTGCGGCTTTTTATTTGAAGAAAAACCCAAAGCCAAAAGTATCATAAAAGAAAAAATTAAAGAGTATCAAATCAGTGTTGCGGATATTCATAAAATCAGAGAAGGACATGATTTAATTACAAAAGAAGGTAAAATTATCCCCAATAGAGAATTAATTCAGCCCGAACCTCGCTTACGAAAATATGCCTATTGTTCCGATACCCGATATAATGAGAATTTGCTGGATTATGTATCAGATGTTGATCTTTTGTACCATGAAGCCACTTTTTTACATGAATTAATAGATAGGGCAGAAGCCACTTTTCATACTACAGCTAAAGAAGCCGGAATTTTTGCAACAAAAGCAAATGCTAAACAATTAATTATTGGACATTTTTCTGCTCGTTATCCCGATCTAAGTCTGCTCTTAAATGAAGCAACAGCCCAATTTACAAATACACATTTGGCACAGGAAGGACAAACGTTTTTAATTGAATAGTTAATTTTTAACTCAATAATTGTTAATAAAAATCATTGCTTTATTTAAAAGCAATATTTATGTTTGCATTGTTGTTTAGAATTTGTCTAAATAAAATTAATTATGATATCATTAGCAATAGCCGAACCCCATTATTTAATAGTAGAAGGTTTAAAATCAATTGCATCTGCAGTAAATTTCTTTAATTTATGTGGAATTGCAAACGATAAAACCGAATTAGATGAAATTATCAGAATGCATAAACCAAAAGTATTAATAATGGATTATGCCTGTGATTCATTTTCAATTGAAGATTTGAGAATGGTAAAAAGCTTATCTCCCGATACTAACATATTAGCACTTACCCATCATGTTTCTCAAAGTACCATTAATCTGGCTTTAAAATCAGGTGTATGTAGCCATGTGTTAAAAGATTGCGGTAAAGAAGAAATTATTGAAGCTATTGAAGCTACTTCAAAAGAACAAAGTTTTTTTTGTTCAAAGGTGTTGGATACCCTATCAGCAGCTGAAGATGAATATAAAAAAGAATCAACCGAATTTTCAAGAGCTTTATGCGATGGTTTAAAAATTTCAGATAGAGAAATTCAAATAATTAGAATGATTGCAGAAGGATATTCAAATAAAGAAATTGCTGATAAATTATTTTTAAGTACCCATACAGTTAATACACATCGCAAAAACATTATGAGTAAATTAGGCGTTAATAATACAGCCGGAATTGTATTATTTGCAGTTAAAGAAAACATTATCAGCCCTAATAAATTTCTTTTCTCAGCAGGTTAACGAAATTTAACGTATAAAAAAAATTTAATCCCAAATGTAGCTTAATAATTAAGTTATATTTGCAACTTATTATTGTTAGAATAAAATAAATTAATTTGTGCAAATTCCGGTATTAACACCTGTTAGGCGTTTATTAAAACTTATACAGGCAGAGAAAAAAGATGTTTATTACTTGTACGGATATGCCATCATTTCCGGTTTTATTAATCTCTCACTTCCTTTAGGTATTCAGGCCATTATAGGACTTGTTACAGCAGGTCAATCCTCCACATCACTCATAGTGCTCATTGCCTTTGTTTTAATTGGAATATTGGTTGCAGGAATATTGCAGCTTATGCAATTTTCGTTAGTAGAGTTTTTACAGCAACGAATTTTTGCAAAAGCAGCCTTAGAATTTGCTTATAGAATTCCAAGAGTTAAAATGGAGGCGGTATTACGTATTCACACTCCGGAGTTGATGAATCGTTTTTTTGATACACTTACCATTCAAAAAGGAT
>CALKJP010000127.1 GCA_937995645.1 uncultured Bacteroidia bacterium | reverse complement strand
ATGTAAATCTTTTAAATGAAATGGACTTATTAATTTACAATTATAAATCCGATTCAAAAACCTATTTAAATGATAATTCTCACAAAATTTTGGAGTATTTATCAACCGGTAAAATTATATTAGGAAACAAACTTTTAGTATATACCGATATGGATGATATTATAATACAAGCAGAAAATGATAACGAATGGATTGATTTAATAAACAATATTTTAGTTTCTCCTTTAACATACTCTACAAATAAATTGATAGAGAAAAGAATTAACTATGCATTATCAAATTCTTACTATTTACAAGTTAAACGAATAGAAACATATTTAATTCACCATAAACTAATTTAAAATTGTTATTACTTACTCTAAATACATTTGATTGTAAAGGAGGTATTGAAACCTTTAATCAATATTTTATACAGGCTTTGCTTAAAAATAAATATTCATACCAATCAATATCATTATACGATACAACCAGTGATTTAAATTTAAAGCATAAAGGATGTGCCGGAAATATTTTTAGATTTATAATTTATTTCATTAAAAACATATCTGAAAAAAAAATAATTATTTGGGGGCATATTAACTTAATTCCATTACTTTTCCTTTTTTATCCATTTATAAAACATAAGCGCAATATTTTAATAATACATGGCATTGATGTATGGAATCCACTATACAGAAATTGCTTGAAAGTTTGGGGAGTTAAAAAAATGGATGAAGTTTGGAGCGTGAGCAATTATACCAAAAAGCGTTTTGTAGAAAATTATCCATATCCATTTGAGAAAGTACACATATTCCCCAATACCATTCTTCCTAAAAAAACAGATAATTCAAATCCTTACATTGGAGAAAATTTAAAATTATTAAGCATTTTACGTTTACAGAATAAAGAAAAAGTACTCTCAGTTTTAAGAGTATTGGATGTTTTGCCGGATATACTAAAAAAATACACTGTTGAATTTTACATAATTGGCGAAGGAGTTTATAAAAACCAATTAATAAATCGAATCAACGAAAAAGGTTTAAGTACCTATGTGCATATACTGGGGCACATAGCCGATACAGCTCCCTATCTGGAACATTGTGATATTTTTACCCTGGTAAGCGATACCGAAGGCTTTGGTATTGTATTGCTCGAAGCCATGCAATTTGCCAAACCCTGCATTGCTGCTACCAATACAGGATCAGAAGATGTTATACGAAACGGAGAATCCGGCTTTTTGGTAAATTCAGATGATGCTTTTGAATTATTGCAAAAGCTTTTATTGCTTATTGAAAACAAAGATTTGAGAACTAAAATGGGGAAAAGAGGACAAGAGATTTTTGAAAGTACTTTTACATTTGAGCATTTTTGTGAAAAGCAAAAGCAATTATTGTTATTTTAGGGCATTAATAATTTTTTTCATGAGCCGATTTATTCCAATTTCGCAACCCTCTATTACACAAAAAGAAATTGATTATGTAACCGATGCCATTAAATCGGGCTGGGTATCATCATTAGGAAAATATATTGACAAATTTGAAAACCAATTTGCTGCATTTTGCGGAGTAAAACATGCAGTTAGCACCGCCAACGGAACAGTAGCAATACATCTTGCATTAGTTGCATTAGGTATAAAAGAAGGCGATGAAGTGATAGTGCCCGATTTTTCATTTATTGCAACCGCCAATGCCGTAAAACATGCAGGAGCAACACCCGTATTTGCAGATATAGACCCCTATAATTTATGTATAAACGTTGAAACTATTCGAAAAAAAATAACTCCAAAAACAAAGGCAATTATGCCTGTACATATATATGGCCATCCTGCCGATATGCCTGCTATTAATGCATTAGCAAAAGAACATAATTTGCTGGTAATTGAAGACGCGGCAGAAGCACATGGTTCTTCCATAAACGGACAAAAAACAGGCTCTTGGGGTATATGCGGCACCTTTAGTTTTTACGGTAATAAAAATATAACATCAGGAGAAGGCGGTATGATTACTACTAATTCCGATGAATTAAACCAACATTTACGATTTTTACGCGATCATGCCATGAGCAAAAACAAACGCTACTGGCATACCGAAATTGGATACAATTACCGAATGACCAATTTACAAGCTGCATTGGGAGTAGCCCAATTAGAAAGAGCTTCAGAACTTATTGCAAAACGAAAAACAATTTACAGCTGGTATAAAAAATATTTGCAGAATTTTGATGGTGTAACATTAAATAAAACTTACAATTGGGCTGATAATACATTTTGGCTGATTTGTGCTGAACTACATAATTACAACGAAGAAAAAAGAAACGTATTTATGGCTAAAATGAAAGAAGCAGGCATAGATACACGTCCCTTTTTCTATCCTATGTCAATGATGCCCATGTACGAAAAAGCAGATAATCCGATTACTTATTCGGTATATGAAAAGGGAATCAACCTGCCTACCTATTTTGATTTAACAGAAGAAGATGTGAAATATATTTGTGAAAAAATAAAAGAATTGCTTTGAGAGTAATTGAAGAAATATGCTTGTGGATAGAGTTTTTTATCAGAAATCTGCCCGGAATAACAGGTAGAAAAATTCGCTATTATTATTATAAATTCAGACTTGGTAAATGCGGAAAAAATGTAATTATAGATACCGGAGTTTACTTTCAAAGTCCTAAAGATGTTTACCTTGGAAATAATATCTGGATAGATAAAAATGTAATACTTATTGCAGGAAAATTAAATCATTTAACTCATGAAAATACATTAGGTTTAGATTTAATTGATAATGATAAATTAGGAAAAATTATAATAGGTTCTAATTCTCATATTGGTATTAACACCATAATACAAGGTCATGGAGGAGTAGTTATATTAAATAATTTCACATGTTCATCACATTGTAAAATCTATACTTTGTCAAATGATGTTCAAAATTCATTAAATGGTACTTTTGGTGAAATGAATAGATATGTATTGAACCAGATTTTTATTGAGGATAATGTTTGGTTAGGATTAAATGTTTCTGTTATAAAAGGAATGATTCATAAAAACACTTTTATTAAACCCAATTCAGTTGTTGTTTCTTCAATTAATGAAAATTCAATAGCTGAAGGATTTCCTGCAAGAGTTATTAAAGCCCGATTTGAATGAAAGTATTAATTGTAGCCACAGGGGTTTTTATGAAAGGGGGTATAGAGCGCTATACACGATATCAACACGCTGCATTACAAAAAATAATAGGGCAAGAAAATGTATTTTTAGCATCCTTACTTTCAAAAAATAACGAAAACAGTTTTGAACAAGATATTTCGGTAAATTATATACAAGGTGGATTAAGTATAAAAGATAAAATTTTGTTTGTGCTAAATTGTATCCGATTAATTCGTAAAAATGGCATTCGTTTAATAATTGTAAATCATCGTCAATTATCCATTATTGGATGGTTATCAAAATTCTTATACAACACAAAATATATTACCAACGTATATGGATTAGAAATATGGAGTGGAATGAATTGGATAGAAAAATTTACATTACTTCGTTCAGATGCACTTATTGGCGATTGTAACTTTATAATCAATTATATTCATAAACACTTTGATTATCCAAAGGAGCGCATGCATTTATTATACGATGCAGTAGATACCCATCGTTTTAAACCAAAGGAAAAAAATAGTGCTTTATATACCAGGTATAATATACCGGCTGATAAATTTTTAATTGGAACAATTGGTCGTTTGGTAAGAAATAAAGGGCATGAAATAATGATACAAACATTAAAAGATTTACCTGAAAATATAATTTATGTAATTGTAGGAGGCGGCAAACAAATGGAAGTATTAAAAGAATTATCCCAAAAACAAGGAGTTTCACAAAGAGTAATATTTACAGGTAGAGTACCCGAAGATGAACTGGTAGATTTTTATAATCTGATGGATGTGGTAGTGCTTTTAAGTACCTTTGATAAAAATGAAGGAGAAGGATTACCTCTTGGATTAATCGAAGCAAGCGCATGCGGAAAACCCATTATTTGCGGCAATGAAGATGGCTCGCAAGATGCCGTTAATAATCAATATAAAAATGGATTTTTAATAAATCCAAGAAGCAGCAGCGAATTAAAAAAAGCAATTTTAGAATTGATGAATGATGAAACTCTTAGAAATACCATGGGAAGCAATGGCAGAAAGTATGTGTTAGAAAATTTTGATTTTATAAAATTTACTGATACGCAAAATAAAATTATAAAAACCGTATAATGGGATTATTTTCTACTTTAAATTTTATCATTAATCATCCGCTAAATAAAAATTACAAAGCAGCGGCTCTATTACGTTTTTTATTTTGGCAATTAAATACGCGTTTAAATAAGTATCCAATAATATATTCTTTTACTGAAAAAAGTAAGCTTATTGTAGGTAAAGGAATGACAGGGGCAACAGGAAATTATTATTGTGGCTTGCATGAGTTTGAAGATATGTCTTTTTTACTGCATTTTTTAAGACCTGAAGATTTGTTTATTGATATAGGAGCTAATGTAGGCTCTTACACCATTTTAGCATCAGCGCATGTTGGTGCCCAAAGTATTTCATTTGAACCACATCCGGCTACTTTTAAGCGATTAATGGATAATATTCGTATTAACAATATTATAGATAAAGTTATCCCATATAATGAGGGATTAGGAAATTCAGAAACTAATCTTTTTTTTACGGATAAACTTGATACTGCCAATTACATAATCGAAAGAGAAAATACAGATACTATAAAAGTTAATGTAAGCAAATTAGATAGTAAAATAACCTCATTAAACAAAACAACATTGCTGAAAATGGATGTGGAAGGTTATGAGAAATTTGTTATAGAAGGCGGATTATCTGTTTTTAAAAACGAAAATTTAAAAGCAATGATTGTTGAGTTAAACAATACTTCAGAAAAATATGGATATAAACCGGTAGATTTACATAATATAATTATGGGGCTTGGCTTTGCTCCATATAGCTATAATCCATTTAAAAGAAATTTAATGCAAATAGATTTTCCGGGAAATTATAATACAATTTACATCCGAGATATTAACTTTGTTACTGATAGAATTAAAAAAGCTGAGAAAGTTAAAATTTTAAATAATATATATTAACGTGAAGGTACTTATACTAGCCGGAGGTTTCGGATCGCGCTTAAGCGAAGAAACCGATATACGACCAAAGCCAATGGCCGAAATTGGCGGTAAGCCTATTTTATGGCATATTATGAAACATTATTCCTTTTATGGATTTAATGAATTTGTAATTTTATTAGGCTACAAAGGTTATTATATAAAAGAATATTTTGCCAATTATTTTTTGCATCAAAGCGATGTAACCATTGATTTATCCACTAATCAATTACAAGTACACAATAATACTTCCGAACCATGGAAGGTTACTTTGCTCGATACCGGTTTAAATACCATGACAGGCGGACGTGTAAAACGTGCCCAAAATTTTATCAATAACCAAACATTTATGCTTACCTATGGCGATGGTGTATCAAATGTTGATTTAAACGAATTACTTAATTTTCATAAAAAACACGGTAAAACAATTACCATGACTTCCGTTCAGCCCGAAGGCAGATTCGGAGCATTAGAAACCGACCAAAATAACCGTGTGCTTTCGTTTATGGAAAAGCCCAAAGGCGATGGCACTTGGATTAATGGAGGATTTTTTGTGTGCGAACCTAACGTATTAGATTACATTGCAGGAGACGAAACCATATTTGAAAGAGAACCGCTTGAAAATCTTGC
>CALKJP010000126.1 GCA_937995645.1 uncultured Bacteroidia bacterium | reverse complement strand
TATCCGGTGTACGATGGATTTGAAACATTTCTTTTCGTACCTAATCATACCACTCATCATGGAGCTCATATTCGCGATGCAATTGATTTAAAAAGAACCATGATTATAGTGGTAATATCCATGATTCCATGTTTACTTTTTGGTATGTGGAATGTTGGTTATCAATATCATTTGGCAACGGGAATCAATAATGCAACTTTCATGGATAATTTCCTTTTTGGAGCATTAAAAGTATTACCCTTAGTAGTTGTATCCTATTCAGTTGGTTTAGCAATTGAATTTGCTTTTTGTGTTGTAAAAAAACATTCTATCAATGAAGGTTTTCTCGTATCGGGTATGCTAATACCTTTATCATTACCGGCCGATACTCCATTATGGATGGTAGCAGTAGCAACAGCATTTGCAGTTATAATTGGAAAAGAAGTATTTGGTGGAACAGGTATGAATATTTTAAATGTTGCTCTAACGGCACGTGCATTTTTATTTTTTGCCTATCCTACATATATGTCAGGAACAAATGTATGGTATGCCGATCCCGCATTTAGCGGGACAGTAGATGCAGTAACCGGTGCAACAGCCTTAGGAGATGCAGCAGCAAAAATGCCTATCGAAGAATTTTCTGCTAAATACTCCTTAATAGATTCATTTATTGGAACTATTCCCGGATCTATTGGAGAAACCTCAACACTAGCTTGTTTAATAGGTGCAGCCATATTATTATTAACAGGTATTGGCAGTTGGAGAATTATGCTCTCTGTTTTTGCAGGTGGATATGTAATGGGATTAATCTTTAATACATTTGGTGTAAATACATTAATGCAGATTTCCGCATTACAGCATTTATTTATCGGAGGTTTTGCTTTTGGTGCAGTTTTTATGGCAACCGATCCGGTAACTGCTTCTCAAACAGAAACAGGCAAATTGATTTATGGTTTTTTAATCGGAATGCTTGCCATTTTAATCAGAGTATTTAATCCGGCTTATCCAGAAGGAATGATGTTAGCAATTTTATTTATGAATGTAATGGCTCCGCTAATTGACCATTATGTGGTTCAAGCTAATATTAACAGAAGACTTAAACGCCTTGCTAAAGCTTAATAATTATGAACAAAAACAGTAATACATTTACATTTACATTTGCGGCAGTAATGGTAATTATTGTTGCAACATTGCTTGCTTCTGCAGCTATAGGATTAAAACCTATGCAAGAAAAAAATGCAGAACTAGAAAAAAAGCAAAACATTTTAAGCTCGGTAAATATAATTGTAGAACGCGATGCTGCCGAAAAAGCTTTTGATGAATATATTGTTGAAAGATTAGTGATAAACAATAAAGGACAAGTAATTGAAGGAGATCCATTTACAATAGATTTAAAACAAGAATCTAAAAAAGAAGAATCCGACAGATTATATCCTTTGTTTGTAGCTAAAATAGATGGAAATAAATATTACATTATCCCAATGCGCGGTAAAGGTCTTTGGGGACCAATATGGGGATATTTGGCAATTGAAAGCGATTTTAATACCATTTATGGAGCTAGTTTTGACCACAAAGGTGAAACTCCTGGTTTAGGTGCTGAAATTGCTACAGCTAACTTTCAAAAACAATTTAAAGGAAAGAAAATTTTAGATAACAATGGAGGATTTGTTTCTGTAAAAATTGTTAAAGGTGGTGGAGCTGCTGATAATCCGCATGGATTTGATGGTATATCCGGTGGTACTATTACCAGTGTAGGATTAAGCAACATGCTTGAAAATACCTTAGCAAATTACATTGCATATTTTAAAACCGTTTCAGCGCCTACAGCAGAAAAAACTCAGGCAGAAATAAAAGTTTCAGAAAAAAATACTGATACTGAAGCCGCAAACGATTCAACAACATTAGCAACTAATAAATAATATTTATTTAAAAGATATATGAGTACAACAACAGCTGCTTCAAAAGAAGGATTATTTTCAGCAAAAAACAAAAAACTGATTACCGATCCGTTAAACGATAGTAACCCAATTACTGTTCAGGTATTAGGTATCTGTTCTGCATTGGCAATTACCGTTCAGCTAAAACAAGCCTTTGTAATGGCTCTTTCAGTTATAGTAGTTACTGCAATGGCAAACGTTATAATATCATTAATGCGTAACATGATTCCAGATAGAATTCGTATTATTGTTCAATTGGTGGTAGTAGCTTCACTTGTAATTTTAGTAGATCAGGTTTTAAAAGCTTATGTTTACGATGTTAGTAAAGCACTATCCGTATTTGTTGGATTAATTATTACCAATTGTATTGTAATGGGACGCTTGGAAGCTTTTGCATTAGGAAATAAACCACTCCCTTCGTTAATCGATGGTATTGGAAATGGTTTAGGTTATGGATTAATATTAGTAATAGTAGCATTTTTCCGCGAATTATTAGGCTCCGGTAAACTTTGGGGAGTGCAAATAATACCTGACGCACTTTACAATGCAGGTTATGTAAATAATGGATTAATGATTTTGCCTCCAATGGCACTTATAACCGTTGGTATAATTATATGGGTGCAACGTTCAAGAAATACTAAATTAATCGAAAAATAATTAACCATATAAATTCTCAATATCATGGAGAACATTAATATATTTATCAAAGCCATTTTTATAGATAATATGATATTTGCATACTTCTTAGGTATGTGTTCATATTTAGCGGTTTCAAAAACAGTAAAAACAGCAATAGGTTTAGGTGCAGCCGTAATATTTGTATTAGGTGTAACAGTACCTGTAAATTATTTGTTAGAAAATTATGTACTCAAAGCCGGAGCATTAAAATGGTTATCAGATGATTTTGCTAATGTAGATTTAAGCTTTTTAAGCTTCATTATGTTCATTGCCGTAATTGCATCAATAGTGCAATTAGTAGAAATGACTGTAGAAAAATTTGCACCCGCATTATATGGAGCTCTTGGTATCTTTTTGCCACTAATTGCTGTAAATTGTTCCATATTGGGTGGAGCTTTATTTATGCAAGAAAGAGAATATGATTCAATATTACAGGCAACTTCCTTTGGAATTGGTTCCGGAATTGGTTGGCTGCTAGCTATTGTATCCATTGCAGCTATACGCGAAAAAATCAGATATTCAAATGTACCTGCTCCATTAAAAGGCTTAGGAATTACATTTATTATTACCGGCTTAATGGGTATTGCCTTTATGAGCTTTATGGGAATTGAACTTTAATTTTTAATCATCTTAAAACCTAATATATAATGACTACAACCTTAATTGCAAGTATAGCAGTTTTCTTACTGTTTACACTTTTGCTTGTAGCCTTAATCTTGTTTGCTAAAGCAAAATTAACACCATCTGGACTTGTAAAAATTACCATTAATGGCGAAAAAGTAATTGAAGTACCCGCAGGTGGAACTTTACTTAGTACTTTAGGTAACGAGAAAATATTTTTACCATCAGCTTGTGGAGGCGGAGGTACTTGTCTTCAATGCAAATGCCAAGTTTTAAAAGGTGGAGGCTCTATTCTTCCAACCGAAGAACCCAATTTTACCAGAAAAGAAATTGCTGACCACTGGCGTTTAGGTTGTCAGGTAAAGGTTAAAGAAGATATGGAAATCCATATACACGAAGAAATTTTAGGAATTAAAGAATGGGAAGCTACGGTTGTTTCCAACTATAATGTTGCAACATTTATCAAAGAATTTATTGTTGAAATTCCTGAAGATATGAATTATAAAGCAGGTGGTTATATACAAATTAAAATACCGCCATGTACAATTAATTATAAAGATATTGATATTACAGCCCATCCGGTAGACCATCCAGGTCAACCCGACAAGTTTAAAAAAGATTGGGATAAATTTAACTTATGGCCGCTGGTAATGAAAAACGATCAAGAAGTAGTGCGAGCATATTCCATGGCCAGCTACCCTGCCGAAGGTAGAAACATCATGTTAAATGTACGTATTGCTACACCACCATGGGATAGAGCAAATAATAAATGGATGGATGTAAATCCGGGAGTTGCATCCAGTTATATTTTCAGCCGTAAACCCGGAGATAAAGTTATAATTTCCGGACCATATGGAGAATTCTTTATCAATCATTCCGATGCCGAAATGCTATACATAGGCGGAGGTGCAGGAATGGCTCCAATGCGTTCGCATATCTATGAATTATTTAAAACATTAAAAACCCGCAGAAAAGTTACCTACTGGTATGGGGGGCGATCAAGAGGCGAATTATTCTATATTCACTATTTTAGAGCTATTGAAAAAGAATTTCCAAACTTTAAATTTTATATGGCATTATCAGAACCATTACCCGAAGATAACTGGAAAGTGAAAAAAGATATACATGATGAAGAAGGAGATGGTTTTGTTGGATTTATACACCAAGTTGTTATCGATCAGTATTTAAAGCATCATGAATCACCTGAAGACATCGAATTCTATTTCTGCGGACCTCCATTGATGAATCAAGCAGTGGTAAAAATGTGTGATGATTGGGGAGTACCTAAAGAAAATGTAAGATTTGACGACTTTGGTGGATAACCTAATATAATAAACAATCATAACGCCCTCTGACTTTGTTGGGGGGCGTTTAATTTTATACTATGCGTATTTTATCTTTATTTACAATTCTTTCATTTTTGTTTGCTTGTGCTCCCAACCAACAAACAGAAAGAAATTATATTCAGCTGCAAGGAAATGCTCAGGGAACAACATTTCAAATTTTATATTACGATTCATTACAAAGAGATTTTTCATCTCAGGTTGATAGTTTATTAAAACAATTGGATTATTCTTTATCTACCTATGTGCCTTACTCAATAATTTCCAGAGTAAATAAAAATGACAGTACCGTAATTTTAGATGAACATTTTATAAGCGTTTTTAACCGCGCTCAGGAAATTGCTATTATTAGCAATGGTGCATTTGATATTACCGTTGCACCTTTAGTTAATGCCTATGGTTTTGGATTTACCAAAAAAGAAAATATTGACTCATTATTAATAGACAGCTTATTGCAATTTGTAGGTTACCAAAAAGTAAAGATTGAAAATGGAAAATTAATAAAAGAAAAACCTCAAATGCAATTAGATTTTAATGCCATTGCACAAGGCTATTCAGTAGATGTAATTGCAAACTTTTTAGAAGAAAAAGCTGTAAGTGATTATTTGGTAGAAATAGGAGGCGAGCTGCGCTGTAAAGGAGTAAACGCTAAAGGAAATTATTGGAACATCGGAATAGATAAACCTATTGAAAATGCTGAAAAAAGAGAAATTCAAACTGTAGTTTCACTTAAAAACAGAGCTATGGCTACATCCGGTAATTATCGAAAATTTTATGAAGAAGGAGGGATGAAATACTCACACACTCTAAATCCCAAAACAGGCTGGCCCGTAAAGCATCATTTATTAAGTGTTACGGTGCTTGCCGATGATGCAATGACTGCCGATGCCTTTGCAACCGTTTTTATGGTAATGGGAAAAGAGGAGACACTTAAATTTTTAGAAAATCATAAAGAGCTTAATCTACAGGTGTATTTAATATATCAGGAAAATGGCAAGTTACAAGTTTTCAATACTATACACAACAATTAGTTATGCAAAAGAAAGAACGTTTTGAAAAGATATTAACTTGGTTTGAAAATAATATGCCTGTTGCTGAAACAGAGTTACATTATACCAATCCTTATGAATTGTTGGTAGCCGTTATTTTATCTGCTCAGTGTACCGATAAGCGAGTAAATATGGTTACTCCAAAACTATTTAAAAAATACCCTGTACCCGAATTATTAGCCAATGCAACACCCGAAGAAGTTTTTGAAATTATCAAAAGCATCAGTTATCCCAACAATAAAGCAAAGCATTTGGTTGGTATGGCAAAAATGTTGATAAATGATTTTAATGGTATTGTCCCGGCAGATGTTAATGAGCTTCAAAAATTACCCGGAGTGGGTAGAAAAACAGCTAATGTAATTGCATCGGTTGTTTATGAAAAACCTACATTGGCAGTTGATACCCATGTGTTTAGAGTTTCAGCACGTTTAGGTTTAACTACTAATGCCAAAACTCCTTTAGAAACAGAAAAACAACTTTTAAAATACATCCCGGAAAACAAAGTGGCAATTGCCCATCATTGGCTTATTTTGCATGGGAGATATGTCTGTACAGCTCGAAATCCCAAATGTAATGAATGCGGTTTAAGTAATTATTGTAAATATTTTCAACAAAAAAATAAAAAATCATCCTCCTGATTTTTCAATTCTATTAAGTATTTATCCGGCTTTTTTCTCATCTTTGGTTTATTATGTGTGGCATAGCCGGAGCTTATTATTATCGTCAACCAACAGCAGAAATTTCTAAAACAGTATCTGCTGCAATAGCACAATTATCTAAACGAGGGCCCGACAGTAACGGTTATGTGTATGATTATCCGGCACTGTTAGTCCATACACGCCTTGCTATTATTGATACTTCTAATGCCGCAGCACAACCCTTTACCGATATTACAGGAAGATATACCATAGTTTTTAATGGCGAAATTTTTAATTATAAAGAGCTTAAGCAGGAGTTAATTCAAAAAGGAATTCTGTTTCAATCGCAAAGCGATACGGAAGTTTTGTTGTATCTGTACATAGCTTATGGCGCAGATTGCTTAACTAAACTAAACGGATTTTTTGCTTTTGCGATTTATGATAAACAAGATCGTAAATTGTTTATAGCCCGCGACAGATATGGTGTTAAACCACTCTATTATCATAAAAACAATGAGGCATTATATTTTGCCTCAGAATTAAAAGCGCTTAAGCAATTTGATGTTATAACAACAATTGATAAACTATCTTTACGCACTTATTTTCAAATAAACTATATTCCTCCTCCTTTTACCATTTATCAAAATATATATAAACTCGAGCCCGGATATTTTATAACTATTACTGATGAAAAATTTGAAAAAAAACAATGGTATAACATCGTTCCAAAAAATGAAGAGTTAATTAATTTTTCATATTCAGAAGCACAAAAAAAAATTAAAGAATTGCTTAACGATGCGGTACAAAAGCGCTTAATTGCGGATGTGCCTTTGGGTTGCTTTTTAAGCGGAGGTATTGACTCTTCGATAATTACAGCTCTTGCTGCCAAGCATACGCCAAATATCAATACTTTTTCTATCGGTTATAAAGATGAAAAGTATTTTGATGAAACACATTATGCTGCCTTAGTAGCAAAAATGCATAAAACCAATCACACGGTTTTTGCTTTAAGTAATGATGATTTACTGGCCGGATTGTATGATATGCTGGATTATATGGACGAGCCATTTGCAGATTCATCAGCATTGGCAGTTTATATTTTGTGCAGAGAAACCAGAAAAAAAGTAACGGTAGCTCTTTCAGGTGATGGCGCTGACGAGCTATTTGCAGGATATAATAAGCATGCAGCAGAGCTTAAAATTCGCAATGCAGGAAAGTTAGAAAAAATTATTGCATATGGAAAACCAATTTGGAATATTTTACCTGCATCGCGCAATAGTTTTGCAGCGAATAAAATACGTCAACTTCAAAAATTTTCGGAAGGATATTTTTTAAGTAAAGAAGAACGATATTGGCGTTGGGCCGGATTTATGAATGATGAAGAAGCAATGAACTTTTATCATTCAAATTATTTTAATGCCAATAACGAGAGCTTATTTCGTAGAAGAAGGAAACCGATTTATACTCAATTATTAAGCCGGAGCAATGATTTTAATAATTACCTGCTTACTGACCAAACGATGGTTTTGCCCGGAGATATGCTTACTAAAGTTGATTTAATGTCAATGGCAAATAGTCTGGAAGTTCGTACTCCCTTTTTAGATTATAGATTGGTTGATTATGTTAATCGTTTACCCTATCATTACAAGATTGATGGAAATATGAAGAAAAAAATTCTTCAGGAAACTTTTAAAGATTTATTACCAAAAGAGTTATTTAACCGACCTAAACAAGGATTTGAAGTGCCATTACATAGTTGGTTTAATAAAGAATTAAAAAGCAAAATTGAAAACGAATGGCTAAATGATAGATTCATAGAAGAACAAGAGATTTTTAATCCTCAAAAAATTAAACAATTAAAAAAGAAACTATTTTCAAAAAATCCGGCAGACAGTGCAGCAACCATTTGGGCGCTTATCGTTTTTCAGAATTGGATAAAGAAAAATAAATAATTTGATAATTTGAAAAATTGTTATTTAGTAAAAGAGCCATTAGTTGGTGAGTCGTTAGTTATAAGAAGTTAGTGGGCGTAGAAAGACAAAATACAACAAGCGCAAAGACAAAAGATAAATGATATTTATGATTTAAGAATTATGATTTAAGATTTCTTTATTCGTTTTGATTTGTAATAGATTTGATATTCGTATGCATTTGTAAAAGATTCGTTATTTGTTTGCAATTTGAACTTTAACACGATATAATACCAAAATACATTCTAACTAAAATAAAAAATGCCCAAAATCCTTCGCATCATCAATCGTTTCAATTTAGGAGGTCCAACATATAATGCAACTTTTTTAACCAAATATATGGCTCCCGAATTTGAAACCATGTTAATTGGTGGAGAAAAAGACGAAACCGAAGAAAGCTCTTTACATATTCCGCACAGCTTAGGAATAGTACCAATTATTATAGAAGAAATGAAACGGCC
>CALKJP010000125.1 GCA_937995645.1 uncultured Bacteroidia bacterium | reverse complement strand
AATGCAGGAATTGAATATCAGTTTCCATTTGGATTGTTAATAGGGGTAAAATATACACACGGCTTTACAGATGTATTTCAGTATGCCAATAGCTATACTTTGCAGGACACAAAAATAGACAACATAAAAATTTATAACAGGTCTGTTCTGCTCTCAATTGGCTATGTCTTTTCCCGAAAACGATAAAATCCGAGTATAAAACTGCATCAGTTCTGCTTCTACAACCATTAGCAACCGCAACCATTGATGGTCTCATAAGTACTTAGATATTCGTATCGATTCTTATAACGCCTCTTTATTGGTGGACGAATAGAAATAGGAATGGTATCAAGACAAAAGAATAAGCCAACACACAGGGTTAGGCACATCCCGATGAAAAATCGGGATGTGATTGCCCCTCTATTACCCAGACAAAATTATTTTTTATCCCGATAGCTATCGGGATCCTTCCCCTCAAATTTTTTTAAAACCTCTAACGCACAACCGTCACAGAAAATGCAACATAAACAGACAGCGAAAACCTTATCAGATCTGACTATCACGACACGACAGACAGAACGCCAGCTGGTAACATCACCTATACGCATGCAGGGGTTTCGAGCTTCGTAGGAAAGGAAAGTGGTAAATTTAAAGGTCAATTTTTCGTAGGAAGTTCAGTGGTAAAAATCCCAATTTATGCATTAGAAATTTTCTATAGGCATCCGGAAAGACAATTACCTCTGAAGTAACTGTTACAGAAAAAAAAAATAACCACAGAGAACACAGAGAAACACAGAGAAAATAAACTCATTAAAAACAAGTCCAATTACGTTCATTGCCATCGAGGTAAAACAAATTGGTTGAACCCAAGTGCTTATTTCCATGAATTAATGGATAAAACACAAATACAAATGCTTTGCCGTATAACCGGTTTTCTTATTGCATAATTTGGGTTTAAATGCTTTATCAATCTATTTTTTTTATCCTTTGCCCAAGCAGCCTTTATTTAGTAACTTTGTAAAAAAAGATTGTTTATGGAAACGCTTATGTTAGAGAAATTAACCAGCCAGCAGGCAATTGAGTTGGAAGATAAGTACGGTGCTCACAATTATCATCCCTTACCTGTAGTTTTAGAACGTGGAGAAGGTGTTTTTTTATGGGATTTGGAAGGTAAACGTTATTATGATTTCCTTTCTGCCTATTCTGCAGTTAATCAAGGTCATTGTCATCCTAAAATTATAAAAGCACTTACTGAGCAAGCCAAAAAGTTAACGCTTACTTCGCGTGCTTTTTACAACGATAAGCTCGGATTAGCTGAAAAATATATTACCGAAACATTTGGTTACGATAAGGCATTGTTTATGAACAGTGGAGCAGAAGCCAACGAAACTGCCATTAAACTTGCCAGGCGCTGGGGTTATGATGTGAAAGGAATTGAAAAGGATAAAGCTGTTATTATAGCTGTAGAAAGTAATTTTCATGGAAGAACTACTACCGTAATTTCAGCTTCAACCGACCCTGATTCAAGAGGCGGATTTGGTCCTTTTATGCCTGGCTTTGAAATTATTCCTTACAATAATATTGAGGCTTTAGAAAACGCTTTACAAAATAAAAATGTGTGTGCTTTCTGGATAGAACCTATACAAGGCGAAGCAGGTGTATATGTACCGGAAGAAGGTTATTTAGCCAAAGCCCGCGAATTATGTACCAAGCATAATGTTTTATTAATGATAGATGAAGTACAGACAGGTATTGCCCGTACAGGTAAAATGCTGGCGAGCGACCACGAAAATGTACGTGCAGATGTATTAATTCTTGGAAAAGCTTTATCCGGAGGAGTTTTACCGGTATCATGTGTATTGGCAGACGATGAAATAATGCTAACCATTAAGCCCGGGCAACATGGTTCTACTTTTGGTGGTAATCCATTGGCATGTGCGGTATGTATTGCTTCTTTAGAAGTAGTAAAAGAAGAAAAACTGGCAGATAATGCTGCGCGCTTAGGTGAAATTTTCCGTGCTGAAATGTGTAAATTACAATCTGAAAGGCCTGATTTGATTTCCCTTGTAAGAGGTAAAGGTTTATTAAATGCAATTATTATTAAATCTACCAATGATGGCAGAACAGCTTGGGATGTATGTGTAAACTTAAAAGAAAACGGATTATTGGCTAAGCCCACACATGGCGATATTATTCGTTTTGCACCTCCATTAATTATTACCGAAGCACAACTAATGGACTGCGTAAATATTATCAGAAAAACAATTATGGAGTTTTAATTATATAAATTATTTCAATAAAAAGCCCGAATAATTCGGGCTTTTTTATTGTTTAAACATTAAAACAAACTTCTTTTTTTCTTTTAAAATCAAAAATAGAAATAACATTATCGGAATCCAGATAATGCGTGACTGATAGCGATCAATAATATCAGACAAGGCCGCACAAACAAAGGCATTGGCAAATAAAGCAATTACTATAAAAGTAATACTTTTTCTCATTGGTATATCCGGAATGTTTTTTGCAAAAGCTCCAATATATCCTATTAAGGTAATAATGCTTATTATCCATTGAATGGTATTAATAGTATTAAAATTTAATTTGCCCCAATATTGTTTTGAGCGATAAAATAACGAATAATCGCTAAAAAGCTTGGTTTGTATGGCATAATCAGGTGGGTAGCTTTCGCTCAATGGTTGTTGAATATCGCCTATATCAAATCTGAAAAACTGAGTAAATGTATTTGTAAAAGTATGAATTAATATGGTTTTTAAATACCTTAAATCACTGAGTGTATAGCCAATTATTTCCCAGCATTCTGCTTTGTGTATATCCCATTGCATATGATCTGTAAAAGGGGAATTTTCTGCCCATACATAATCACAAATCATTGGTTTTTTATTTCGGTAATTACACAAATTCCATTTTTTTTCTTCGCATTTTTCAGTTAATACTCTATCAGCTACTCCAACATCTATTAGCTTGGCATAAATCAATACATGGCTGCCTTTGCTTATCGCCCACTTATTTTCTATGCTTTTAAATGTTATCAGGTTTATGCCGAAAAATAAAATTAGAATTACACCAATTTGTGTAAGTGGCTTTAAAATGCTTTGAAACTTTTTTTCGTTAAGCAATTCAATCAATAAATAACAAAAGCTTGCTAATAAAAATATGAGAACATAGGAATGATGCGACAATAGTGCATAAAGCAACAATGTAATGTAAATTATAAAATCACTTTTGCTATTATTTTTTAAAACAAATAAATGCAAACTACATAAAACCATAACTGCCATAAAAAAATCGGCAGTTAAATACGATGCATAATACGAGTAAGATGTAAAAAATACTAAGGCTGTGTGGGCAATAAAAAAGTAGTATTTATTTGTATTTGGAACTAATTTTTTGAAAGTGTTAAAAGTGAGAAAAAATAAAATGGTTGATTGAAAAAATATACTGAACCAAAAGGATAATTGCAGTGAAGATATTTTTAAAAACCATCCGTAAAATACAGGTCTGTCGCCAGGAATAGTGTTTTCAAATCCTGAAATTATATAGGTACCGGTATCAGAATAGGTAATCGGGTAGCGATTTACAAAAGCAAAATACATTCCAAGCAGAATACCTGCCAGATAAAATAAAATTTTGTTGGTGATAAATTTTTTCAATGAATATTATTTAATTAATTGAGTAATAGCATCTGCTACTTCTTCAGGGCTGTGGTCTTTAATAGATATTTTAAACTGACTTTGCGAATAATAAAATTCACGCTCATTTAACAAATCAAAAATATATTTTTTCATTTCTGTTTCATTTTTTCCTAACAGCAATGGTCGTTTCTCAGCATCTTTTTGTAAACGCTCAAACAAACGCTCGCTGCTTAGTTTTAAATAAATACTAATGCCATGTTTATTTATTTCGTTCATTAAATCATTGTAACAAGGCAAGCCACCACCACAGGCAATAACGCAGTTGTCTTTATGTTGTAAATTTTGCAGTGTTAATTTTTCAAGTTCTCTGAAATGAGTTTCGCCATATTTTTCAAATATTTCATGTATCCTTTTACCTGTAAATGCAATTATTTCTTGATCGGTATCATAGAATTTAAGATTTAATTTTTGAGCCAAAACTTTTCCAACTGAAGATTTTCCACTGCCCATAAATCCGATAAGAAATATTTTCATACATATTTTTTTTTATGTAAATATTTTTTTCAATACTTTATGATATATCAAAAGTAGGCATTTTAATCTTCAGTTTTCTTTAATCTCAGATTTTTATTAGAATTTGTAACTTCCAATGAAAATCTGCATTAAAACAAAATAAAATTAATAAATATACCCCAGAATATGTTGATTATTTACAATCAGGAAGATTTTTATTTAAAATATCTGTCTTCAAGTAATCGTTTTTGGTCTTAGGATTCCACTCAAAATTTTGAATTTCTTTAACTGTAAAAAGATTTGTCGGGTCTGATTGTAGAAGCATTGCTGTAAAATCGTCTTCTAATTTCCGCAAATAATCAATATCGCATGGGGGCAATTTTTGTTGAATAGCAATAGTTCCTAAACTGTCAATTGCTGTTGGTTTTACACCTTTGTTCAATGAAACGGAAACGGTTTTTAAATCGTCAATTCGT
>CALKJP010000124.1 GCA_937995645.1 uncultured Bacteroidia bacterium | reverse complement strand
TTTCTTCCAACTCTTTGTTGGTCTTATCCTGTAAAGAGTGTATTTCTTTTAAATTTTCAATTATTTTTTGCTGTGCTTCTTCATTGGCTTTTTTCAACTTATTGTATTTATTGGCTAATCCTAATGATAGTAATACCATTTCAATGCCTGAACCGAAATGCATAACATACTCGGTAAGATTATTTGATGGCAGTATAGCTAAATCTTTTAAAACAAATATTATAATTCCTATAAGCATAAAAGAATATGCAAAAAAGTAATAACGAGCAGATGGGAAACCACGTATCCATGCAACAATACCGATAATAATTCCGATAAACGATGCAGATGCTGCAAGAATTGAACTTGCTATATCATGAAAAGTAATGTTAGGATAAATAAGTAGTAAACTTACGCAAACAAATACTCCTAAAAATGGAACTAAAATTAAGTTGTATCCAAATCGCCATGTTTGTTTTAAATCAAGAAAAGAAATGGCAAATAATGTTCCGAAAATGGTTGCCAGATAAATAAATAAATAAAGGAGGAAATTATTTATAACAGGATATGAGTGTGTAAAGTATTTAAACATGTAACCATCGAAATTCAAAAGGCTTAATCCATAAGCCAATAAATACAAGGTATAGTACAAATACGATTTATCGCGTAAGCTAAAAAAAAGGAATATATTATATAAAAATATTACCAGTATAGCTCCGTAATATAAGCCTGTGAACCATGAAAGGCTGTTTGTTTCAGCAATTAATACTTTTTCAGAAACTATTTGCATAGGTGCTAATAATCCAATATCAGTTCTTAATTTTAAATAAACATCAGTAACTAATTCGTTATTATGTGGAATTTTAAATATGTATTCCGGATGATCGTATTCACGTTTTTTATAAATATGAAAATCGCCTGTTTGAACGGAAGAAATAATTTGTCCGTTTTGAATAAAATAAACTTCAATTGAATCTAACAGCGGATTGGTAATTTGAAGAAAATGCGGAAAACTTGTATTGGTAGTATATACAGAGAATGCAAACCAATGATTGTATTTGGTATAAGCTAAATTTATAACATCGCTTTTATCTTTTTTGAAATTGTATTGCTGAATTTCTTCGATGGTCATTATTCCGGAAGAATCGCAGTAATGAGATAGCTGAACATTTATTTTTTGAGTTGTATCTGACAATACATAAATGTTATATCCTTTTGAAAAGAACACACACATTATTAAAACTATGGTCAGAAATATTCTCATTAAATAATCTGCTGTGATTAAAATCTCAATTTAATTCCCAAACCTTTGTATGCAAAACCTGTAGTAAAATCAGGAGCAATTATAGGTTCAACGCGCAGCGATAAATTATCGCTTACATCAAATTCAAACAAATGGGCATCTACACTTGCATCAATAATATTTAAAGCATAAACCAGCACAGCTCCTGCAATAAGCATATCTCTTGTTCTGCGATGCTGATTTAATCGTTGTCTTAATCCATCTTCTGATGCAAATGGGAATTCATCTACCGTAAGCGGATCATCATCAATCTTTGCCAAATAAGCTTTTCGGTAAAAACTGTACTGTATCGAATTAAATGTAATTAAATAACCCAGTGTTCCTAAACCTCCGTATATAATTGGCAATTTCCAATATTTTCGGTTATAAATTTGCCCTAATCCGGGAAATGCAGCCGACATAATAGCTGCTTTTTTGGGCGAATGTTTTTTCTTCAATGTATCATTTTGTGTTGATACAAGAGTATCAGCAGTGCTATCTTTTATAACAGGTATAAGGGTATCCTGTGCATTTACCGAAGGGACAATAAAAAGCAAAGCTATTCCCAAAATTAAGAATAGCTTGCTTTTGCAAAAATATATATGTGTGCTGTTAAGCATCCAGTATATCTAAAATTCGCTGTAAATCTTCTTTTGATGCAAATGAAAAGGTGAGCTTTCCTTTCCCATTTTCATTAATTGTTAGCTGAACATCGGTATTAAATGCATGTTTTAAATCATCTACAATTTTTCGATGTTCTAACGATAATATCGGAACTTCTTCTTTAAGTTTTTTCTCTGTAACTTTCTTTTCGATGCTTGCGCCTTTTTTTCCTTCTCTTGCTAATTCTTCAGTTTGGCGCACCGACAAGTCGTTTTCAATAATTGCTTTAAAGATTTCAATTTGTTTGTTTTCATCTTCAATAGCAATTAATGCTCGTGCATGTCCCATTGAAATTTGTTTGGTTCTTATGCCCACCTGAATTAAAGCCGGTAATTTTAATAAACGTAAAAAGTTAGTAACGGTTGATCGGTTTTTACCAACTTTTTGGCTCAATTCTTCTTGTGTTAATTTACACTCATCCATCAAACGTTTAAAGCTGATGGCAACTTCTATGGCATCTAAATTTTCGCGCTGAATATTTTCAACCAAAGCCATTTCAAGCATACTTTGATCGTTTGCAATACGCACGTAAGCAGGAATTTCTTTTAGTCCTGCCAGTTGCGATGCGCGAAATCTGCGCTCACCGGAAATTAACTGATACTTATCGTTACCCAATTTACGTAAGGTAATAGGCTGTATAATGCCGTGTTCTTTAATAGAAGCTGCTAATTCATTTAGTGCTTCTTCTTCAAAATGTGTTCTTGGCTGAAAAGGATTTGTTTCAATCTTTTCAATTGGAATAGTTGAAATTCCTCCTACCAAAACTGCATCGCTTGATGTGCTTGCTTTTGTGGTAATATCGGTACTGGCGTTCTCCAACAGCGCGCTCAATCCTCTTCCTAAGGCATTCTTCTTATTCGAGCTCATCTTTTATGTCTATTATTTTTTCGTTAGTTTTTAATTTAGTTAAATCGTTTTTCTGTAATATCTCTCTTGCTAAATTCAAATAATTAATTGCACCTTTTGATGCTGCATCGTGCATTATAATGGTTTCTCCAAAACTTGGGGCTTCTCCCAATTTGGTATTACGTTGAATAATTGTATCAAATACTAATTGCTGAAAATGTGTTTTTACTTCTTCTACCACCTGATTGGATAAGCGTAATCGTGCATCATACATGGTTAATAAAATACCTTCAATTTCTAACTCAGGATTTAAGCGCGACTGAACAATTTTAATCGTATTAAGTAATTTTCCTAATCCTTCTAAGGCAAAGTATTCACATTGTACCGGAACAATTACTGAATCAGCTGCAGTAAGTGCATTAACAGTTACAAGACCTAATGATGGCGAGCAATCAATAATAATAAAATCATAAATATCTTTTAACTTGGAAATACTTGCACGCATCATTTTTTCACGATTTGGCAGATTGATCATTTCAATTTCAGCTGCTACTAAATCAATGTGTGCCGGTAATAAATCCAGATTGGGTGTTGATGTATTCAGAATAATATCTTTTGCTTCTATTTGATTGATGATACATTCATAAATACTTGTTTTAATATTTTTCGGGTCGAAACCTACTCCTGATGTAGCATTTGCTTGTGGATCA
>CALKJP010000123.1 GCA_937995645.1 uncultured Bacteroidia bacterium | reverse complement strand
AGTTACTTTACCAGTGCTTGCATCAATTTGAGCCGAACGCATAAATAATTGATTTGGAACAACTAATGAATCTAATACAGTATATGTTGGATTAATTGTATCACCACTTTGACTAACAAAATATACTTGAACTAAAATATCTAAAGGGAAACCATTATTGATATATGTTCTAAATAGTATGTTATCAATTTCATTTATTCTGTCAAGTTTAAAATCTAATGTATCTTGAAACATAAAATCCCATGCTCTTCCATGTAATGGTAAATATAGGTTCATATCAACTGTAAACCTGCTATCGTTTAGCACCCAATTTCTATTAGCAGGAGCGGGTATATTGGTGATAGAATTAAGCTTGTAAATTACATTTTTAGGTTGTTCATTAATCATGTCTGTCATTAATCCACTTGTATTAGAATTGTTTAATGTAAAACCGCTGTAAGCTGTTTGTCCAATTGAACCCGGAACAAATATGGGTAGAGGATTAGGTATGCCTGGTGAAGAACTAATATCAAATAATTGATTAGAAACCGGATTAAAACCTTTTAAATAAATAAAATTAGAACGTATAGGAATACCAAATGAATTACTGAATGCAATTTCCATATACGGATCAACTAACCTAAAACTTCCTGTTCCAAGAGAATTATTAAATATTTTAACATTAACAGTATCTTCATTAGGTGTTATTTGCTGATTACCAACATAACCGTAAACGGCATTAAATTCATTATTATTAAATGCACTTTGTATGTTTAATACAGCTGTTCCAGGAGTGGGATTTCCTGAATTGTTAAACGTGGCCGTGTAAATAATTTGGAATTTATTGTTTGTAGTTCCATTTAAAGTCATATCAAATGTGTAACCACTTAAATCAAAGTTAGTTGTTGCATTTCCATTTGCATTTAAAGGAATAGAACCGCTAAAGCTAACTCCGTTTTTCTTTGCTCCGGGAATATCAACTACCAAAGTTCCTCCATGTGGATATCCTGATGCATAATAAACTGAAAGCGTTAAGGATTTGTAATTTATCGAATCAATATCTGTGCTTCCGCTTGCATAAGTAACTGTTTGACTATGAACTGTTGTTACGGTATTTGTATTGGTAAGTGTTAAAACTTCACCAGGAGTTAATTGTAGGCTGTAATTAAATGCTTGGTCGGGTATTTGAACTATTTCGTCAGCACGTAAGGAAAATAATCTGTCTCTGTAAACCAATGTACAAAAGTTAGTGTTATCAACAACTATATTTGAATCTTTGTCAACATTTTTTATAATGTCATAAATAGTAAAAGTTGAGTTAACTAAAGGTACTGCTAAATTTGGGTTCCATGGACTTTTGCCAAGTTTTTTGAAATCAAAATTATCCTTTATGCACGATACCAATACAATTGATATGCATCCGGAAATAATTAGTAGTTTTGAAAAGATTTTTTTTCTCATAGTAATATTAAATTTAACATGCAAATTTAATTTTTTTTTAATCAAACAATATATTAAAGTAAGATTTTATGAAAAAAAACTATTGGTTAGTAAAATCAGAACCCTTTAAATACTCATGGGAACGGTTTTTAAAAGATGGTAAAACAGTTTGGGACGGTGTAAGAAACTATCAGGCAAGAAATAATTTAAAAACCATGAAAAAAGGCGATTGGGTTCTTTTTTATCATAGCAATGAAGGATTAAATGTGGTTGGAATAGCAGAAGTAATAAAAGAATATTATCAAGATCCAACTACTGATGATAAAAACTGGGTGGTAGTAGATTTAAAACCTAAAAAAACTTTAAAAAATCCGGTTGATTTGTCCCAAATAAAGAACGATGAAATTCTTAAAAACATGGCTTTGGTAAAGCAAAGTCGCTTATCGGTTTGTCCCGTAACAAAAATTGAGTTTGATCGAATTTTAGAACTATCTGAAAAGAAATAAACTATTATATAAACGGTTTTGAGATATGCCAAAATAAATGTAGGTTTGAAGCCTTTTATTTATTTTCAATTATGCAACGAATATTTTTTTTACTTCTAATTCTTCCATCTGTAATCTTTGCACAATCAACAGGAACTATTAGAGGATTTGTGTACGATAAAGAAACCGGAGAACCCGTAATCTTTACCAATGTAGTTTTAAAAGGCACTACTTTTGGAGCTGCTACCGATGTAAATGGATATTACAGCATAATAAAAGTACCTGCCGGTGATTACACCATCAGTGTTACTTATTTAGGATATGATACCTTACAAATGCCGGTTTCTGTAAAGGCAGGACAAATTGTTAATCAGAAATTATATATTCAAAAATCGTCCATAAAACTTAAAACCGTTGATATTTCTGCAGAAAAAATGGAAGCCAGAACCGAAGTAAAAACATCAGTAGTAAAAATTACTCCAAAAGAAATAAAACAAATTCCCACTATAGGAGGAGAACCTGATTTGGCGCAATACCTGCAGGTTTTACCGGGTGTAGTATTTACCGGTGACCAAGGCGGGCAATTATATATTCGTGGTGGTTCTCCAATTCAAAATAAAGTATTGTTAGATGGAATGATTGTGTATAATCCCTTTCACTCCATTGGCTTATTTTCTGTATTCGATACCGATATTATTAGAAATGCGGATATTTATACCGGTGGTTTTGGTGCTGAATATGGAGGTCGCGTATCTTCTATTATGGATATTAAAACCAAAGATGGTAATAAAAAGCGCTTAGCAGGAAAAGTAGGAGCAAGTACATTTGGTGCAAAACTATTATTAGAAGGTCCTCTAAAGAAACAAAGCGAAGATGGTGGCGGATCCTCATCCTTTATTTTTTCAGCTAAAAATTCATATTTAAGCCAAAGCTCTAAAATTATTTACAGTTATATTGACCCAAATGGTTTACCATTCGATTTTACCGATTTATATGGTAAAATATCAATTAATGCCGCAAATGGAAGTAAAGTAAATTTCTTTGGGTTTAATTATGACGACCGTGTTCGTTATAAGGCGGTATCTAATTTAAACTGGAAAAGCTATGGAGGCGGGTCAAACTTTATATTAGTACCAGGCGGTTCTTCTATGTTAGTTGAAGGTAACTTTGCATACTCTTCCTACTTAATTAAATTGGAAGAAGGAGCAAATCCTCCTCGCCAGAGTAGTATAGATGGATTTAACATGGGTTTTAACTTTACATCCTTCAGAGGGGATGATGAAATAAAATACGGTATAGAAATTCTTGGATTCCAAACCGATTTTCAGTTTTATAACGAACTAAACCGAAAAATCATGCAAAAGGACAACACAACAGAATTTGCTACCTTTGTAAAATTTAAAAAGGTATTAGGCAAATTAGTGTTAGAGCCAAGTTTCCGTGCTCATTATTATGCATCTTTAAACAATTTTTCTCCCGAACCACGTTTAGGTTTGAAATATAACATAGCAGAAAGAGTTCGTTTTAAAGCATCAGGAGGTTTATATTCTCAAAACTTAATTCAAGCTAACTCCGATCGCGATGTGGTTAATTTATTTTATGGTTTCTTATCCGGTCCTGATAATTTACCAAATAAATTTACAGATAAAGAAGGAAACGTTAGAGAAGTTACCCATAGATTACAAAAAGCAAATCATGCTATTGCAGGTTTTGAAATTGACTTAGCCCGTAATCTTGATTTTAATGTGGAAGTGTATAACAAAAATTTTACACAGCTTACAAATCTTAACAGAAACAAAATTTTTGAAGATAATGCCGATAATGCTTCACGACCTGATGCCGAGAAAAAAGACTTTATTATTGAAACAGGGCAGGCAAGAGGTATCGACTTTACTTTAAAATACGAATATAAACGCATGTATATTTGGGCAGTTTATTCCTTAGCCAAAGTTGACCGCTGGGATGGAATTATTGAATATTACCCGGTTTTTGACAGAAGACATAATGTGAATTTAGTAGGTACTTACACCTTTGGTAAAGACTTAAACTGGGAGTTTGACTGCCGTTGGAATTACGGGTCAGGATTTCCTTTTACACCAACTCAAGGATTTTATGAAGATGTAAAATTTTCAGGAATCAATTCAAATTATGTAACAGCTAATGGAACCTTAGGAATTCAATATGGAGATTTAAACAGCAAACGTTTACCCCAATATCACCGTTTTGATGTTACCTTAAAACGCAAATTTGAATTCAGAAAAAACATGACACTTGATGCAGTATTAAGTATAACCAATGTGTATAACCGCGAAAACATTTTTTATTTCGATCGTGTAAAATATGAACGTGTTAATCAGTTGCCATTTATGCCAAGTGCAGGATTTACTTTAACATTTTAATTATTGCAAAACCACAAATTTATTTGTGGTTTTGTTTTTTGAAAACAATCTGATGTAAAGTTTGTTATACTTAAACTAAAACAATAACAATGAAACGAGCATGATTCGTTAAACACAAACAAGGATGAAAATTCATCATGCGAGTTCCACCTGCCTGCGGTAGGCAGGTTTGACCTATTTAAAATAAATTATTTACGGATGAAAAAGATAACATTTGCAATTTTCACATTATTCTCCTCATTACTTAGCTGTGCTCAGGGAGGTAATAAAAAGCCAAACATTAATCCAAACGAACCTATGAAAACCTTACACGATTTTAAAGTTAAAACAATTGATGGTAAAGAATTTGATCTTGCTCAATTAAAAGGTAAAAAAGTAATGGTTGTTAATACAGCATCTAAATGCGGTCTTACTCCTCAGTATGAAAAATTGGAAAAATTATATAAAGAATACGGGGGAGATAAATTTGTAATTATTGGATTTCCTGCAAATAATTTTTTAGGACAAGAACCTGGATCTAACGCTGAAATAGCTTCATTTTGTCAAAAAAATTATGGTGTAACCTTTCCAATGATGGAGAAAATTTCCGTAAAAGGAAAAGACCAACACGAATTATATCAATGGTTAACCAATAAATCATTAAATGGCGTTTCAGATGCATCCGTATCTTGGAACTTTCATAAGTTTTTAATAGATGAAAACGGTAAATGGATTAAAAGCATTAATGCTCAAACCGACCCGATGGATAAAGAAATTATAGAATGGATTAAAAATTAATTGGTTTGCAATTTGTAAATATTCATAGCCATTTTACCGGAAATGAGAATCAAATTGTAATTATAAATTCATTGCCACAGGATGATATAAATGAAAATAATTATTACTCCTGTGGCATTCATCCTTGGTTTATTCAAAACAATTGGGATATTCAGCTTGAACAGCTTCGTTATAAAATTTTACAAAATAATATCATAGCTATTGGCGAGTGCGGACTTGACAAATTAAAGGGTGCAAACTTTTCAGTCCAGCAAGATGTTTTTATACAACACATAAAATTAGCCAATGAATTTAATTTGCCATTGATAATTCACAACGTAAAATCGCATCAGGAAATTTTAAATCTGTTTATTCAATATAAAAATCAACAAAAAGTTGTTTTTCACGGATTTAACAATAATATTCGCATTGCCCATAAAATAATACAAAACAGTTGTTATCTTTCATTTGGAACAAATTTGTTTAATCCTCAATCCAATGCTATCCAAGTTTTAAAAGCCATTCCATACGAAAAGTTTTTTCTCGAAACAGATGACCATATTCAATACTCCATAGAAGAAGTTTATGCAAAAGCATCAAAAATTTTAAATATTCCCTTACAAAAATTAAAAGAAGACCTATTTTTACGCTTCAAAGAAGTTTTTCAAAAGGCTTAGTATGAATTTAATTCCTGCCATTGATTTAATTGAAGGTAAATGTGTAAGGCTTACCAAGGGTGATTATACACAAATGAAAGTGTATAACCAAGATCCTTTGGAAATGGCACTAATGTTTCAAGATGCAGGAATTAAGTATTTGCATCTGGTTGATTTAGACGGAGCAAAAGCGCAACATATTGTAAACTGGAAAGTGCTTGAAAAAATTTCATCCAAAACCAAATTAATTATTGATTTTGGGGGAGGAATTAAAAGCGATAAAGATATTGAAATTTCTTTCAATAGTGGTGCACACAAGATTACGGCCGGCAGTATAGCAGTTAAAAATAAACCAAAAGTAATTGAATGGATTGCCCGATTTTCTTCTGAAAAAATAATTTTAGGAGCCGATGTAAATAATGAACAAATTGCTGTTTCAGGTTGGCAGGAACAAACAACAATTAATCTGTTTGAATTTTTAGAAGAATATATTCAAAATGGGGTTAAATACTGTATTTGTACCGATATTGCCAAAGATGGTATGTTGCAAGGACCTTCAATTGATTTGTATAAAAAAATAGTAAAGAAAAATGCTTCTTTACATCTTATTGCAAGTGGAGGCATTAGTTCAGTAAATGATTTAGAACAGCTTAAAGAAGCAGGTTTGTATGGCGCTATTATCGGTAAGGCTATTTATGAAGGGAAAATCAGTTTAAAAGAAATTTCAATGTTTAACCAATAAATATGCTTGCCAAACGCATTATACCGTGTCTTGATATAAAAGACGGGAAAACCGTAAAAGGAGTAAACTTTGTTGATTTACGCGATGCAGGCGATCCTGTAGAATTAGCTGTTGAATACAGTAAAAACAGGGCAGACGAATTGGTATTTTTAGATATAACAGCTACTCATGAAAAACGCAAAACCTTAGCTGATTTAGTAAGAAAAATTGCACAACACATTAATATACCATTTACAGTTGGTGGAGGTATAACAAGTGTTGAAGATGTAGAAACACTCTTGCAAAACGGTGCCGATAAAATTGCGGTAAATTCTGCGGCAGTTAAAAATCCGGAATTAATTCATCAATTGGCTAAACAATTTGGAAGCCAGTGTGTGGTGTTGGCGGTTGATGCCAAAAAAATAGAAAACGGCTGGAAAGTACATTTAAACGGGGGACGCATAGCTACCCATATTGATTTGTTTGAATGGTGTAAAAAAGCTACTTCATTAGGTGCTGGAGAAATATTGTTTACATCTATGGATCACGATGGAACTAAAAACGGTTTTGCCAACGAGGCTTTAGCTCAAATTTCAACTATGGTAAATATTCCTGTTATAGCATCGGGAGGAGCAGGAAATATGCAGCATTTTGCTGATGTCTTTACAATTGGAAAAGCTGATGCCGCCCTTGCGGCAAGCGTATTCCATTTTGGTGAAATTAAAATTCCGGAACTCAAAAATTTCCTTCATCAAAAACAAATTCCTGTAAGATTTTAAAAAGATTTCTATGCAAAACATAAATGATTTGAATGTAAATTTTACAAAAAGTGCTGATGGTTTAATTCCTGCAATTGTTCAAGATGCACAAAGTTTAAAAGTGCTTATGCTGGGTTACATGAATAAAGAAGCGCTTGAAAAAACATTAGCAGAAAAAAAAGTTACATTTTTTAGCCGAAGTAAAAACCGTTTATGGACAAAAGGAGAAACCTCAGAACATTTTTTACATTTAGTTGATATTGCTATTGATTGCGATAATGATACTATTTTAATTAAAGCAACTCCTAATGGTCCCGTTTGCCATACAGGCAAAGACACTTGCTTTAGTGAGAAAAATACTCCGGGAATTTTATTTCTCGAAAAACTTGAACAAATTATTGAAAGCAGAAGAACTAACGTTTCTGAAAGTTCTTATATATCATCCTTATTTAAAAAAGGCATTAATAAAATTGCTCAAAAAGTAGGCGAGGAGGCCGTAGAAGTTGTAATAGAAGCAAAAGATATAAATGACGACTTATTTAAAAACGAATCTGCCGATTTAATTTTTCATTTGCTGATTTTGCTACAAGCAAAGGGATTTCGCTTAAATGATATTGTACAAGTATTACGAGAAAGGCATAATGAAAAAGCAAAAGATTCTTAACTGTTCTTTTTGCTAAGCATTTCAATCAAATATTTTTTTTGCGCTACGCTTAACTCTGTATTTTTATACAGATATTTTTTATATAAATTAATTTGTTGTTGCATTTCTTCTGTTTTACCCGAGTCTTCCAGTATTTTAATCAAATAATATCGGTATATAATATTTTCAGGATATAGCTTTAATAAGTATTCAGCATGAAAAGCCGCTTTATCATATTGCTTTTCCATATCGTAAAAAATGCGCATTAAAAAATAATTAGCTTCGCTTTTTAGAAAAATATCATTGCTTTTCGCAATCTTATATAGATAACTTAAGCCTTTAATTTTATCTCCTTTAGGATAAATTTTTAAGTAAGGACGCATTAATGGGTAATTTTCCCAAGCCTTTGCCATAAAATAATAATAAAGTCCGGAGGTTAAATAAAAAGGTTCAAACTCTACTTCTTTTTCAAATGATTTTTTAATTTGATTAATACAAGCATTTAGATGATTAACTGCTGAAAAATATTTATCGTTAAATATATCATAACGTGTTCTGAAAGCATAAAGAATTATAAAATAATAACGATTTTTATCAATCTCAAGATTGCTTTTTCCAATATCTTTTAATGTCTGATCAATTTGAGTTAAAAAAGTTTTATTCCAATATTTATCTTCATTATATCCTGATACAATTTGCCACCAAGCTACATTTACTTTTAATAGTTTCCATTCAGAAGAGTTGGTTTTACTTAATTCTTTACTTACGATTGAATCGGCACTTATTAGCTGGTAATTGTATATTTTTTCGAAAGAGTGGTTGATTTCTTTGTCAAAATAACATTGTGCAAACAAATGAAAGCTACAAGCCTGCAATAAAAATATGCAGCAATATAAAGTAATAGTTGAAAGAGCTTTCATTTTTGTGTTTAAACTTTAAAAATAACTGTATTTTTGAGGGTGATATTTACTGTAAAAGTATAAATTTTTATCGAATGAGGATTGTAAGTATTTGTATTGCACTTGCTTTAATGTCGTTCATCCCGTATGGCAATGTAGAGAAATTAAGTCTGGATATGACAGCCAGAACTTTGTATAAAGGAAAATCCATTACAGTAAAAGGTGAATTATATTATAAGGTACAAGGCGGATTAATGGTTACACGAGTAATTTCTCCATTAGAGCAAATAGTTTTTGCCAATGCAACAGGAGAGTTTAAAAGCTATGATGTTAAATCAAACTCAGTTACTTTAATGCAAGGTATAGATTTCAGCTCAAAAAATAGTTTTATTTATAATTTTTTAAGCGGCAATATTAACGATATGGGCTTATCATCATTAGGTTATAAATTAAATAATACTAAAATAGATGGTAAAATAGTAGTTAGTACCTGGAATGCTCCAACCGATAGAGCAACGGAAATTCAAAAAGCTGAAATTGCACATGAAAATTATTTACCCATTTTTATGGGTTTTTATGATGCTAAAGGCAATTGTATTCAAAAGATTTATTACACCAATTATCAAAACGTTTCGCATTTTAAAATGCCCTTTACAATTACAGAATTTGAATATTTATCTCCTGGAGATTCTACTATAACCCGAAGAACTTATTCAAATTTAAAGATAAACGAACAGGTTGATAATACATGGTTTAACTATCAGATTCCAGCTAATGCAAAAATTAATAGTGCTAATCCTTCTTTAAAAGCAAAATGATTCGAATAGTTTTTTTATTTTCCTTTCTTTCATGCTTTTCTGTTAATGCTCAGCTTAGTAAAGAGCAAATACAATTAATACAAAAAGTAGATTTTAAAGATCATCGTTTTGATCCTCGCAAGCCAAAGTTTTTATCAACTCATAAAGGAGTTTTAATTAAATACAATCCAATTAATTTAACACTTGGCGGACTGCTTTATTTTTATCAAAAAATAATTTCACCACAGTTGGCTTCTAATTGTCCTTACGAAATAAGCTGTTCGGCATTCAGTAAAGTAAGTATTCAGGAATTTGGATTTATTAAAGGAATTCCATTATCAGCTGATAGATTAACTCGCTGTACACAATTTACTATGATGGATATTTTACCAAGCCAGATTAATGATATTAATGGTCGCATTATTGACAATACAGATAAATACCGATTAAAAAAGAAAAAATAAAGTGAGAATAGTTCATCTGTTTGCGGGTTTGTTTTTTCTTAATTCCTTAATAGCTCAGGATTTTAGAACAGATTCTGCTTTAGTTGATGTTCAAACAATAAAAAATCCGGTTACAGAAGAATTAAAGTTTGTAAATTATTTAATTACTAACTCACAGTATAACGATGCATTATTTGTATTAGAAAAATTACAGGAAGATAATCTTCAAATTTCTTCTTCCCAATTTGACAGTATTTATTTCTACACAGGGTGGGTAAATTATTTCAATAAGCGATTTGGTAAAGCAATTACATCTTTTGAAAAAGTAAGCAAAGAAACCGATTTATATTATAATTCCAGATACTATGCGGCATTTTGCTATGCTTACACTCAAAATTTCAATGCTGCATGGGATGTGTTGACGAATCTGGATATATCCCAAAAAGAAGAATTAAAGGAATTTCATAATTTTCAGTTAGCCTGTGTAGCTTTGTTAAAAAGAGATTTAAAGATATTTGAAGAATATGCAGCAATGTTTAAATTTTCAAATTACAATTATGCTAAAGAAGAAGAGCAATTACTTACTTATTACAAAGATATAAGCTCTGCAAAACATAAATCAGGGTTTCTGGCTGCACTAATATCGGCTGTAATACCAGGAATGGGAAAATTTTATGCAGGTTACAAAGGTTTGCCTTTTGGAGCACTATTTACAACATTGCCATTAGCAGCCGTTGCGGTTGAAACTTTTATAAAAGGTGGCTTACTTAGCCCTCAATTTATAATATTAGGTTCACTATTTACTGTTTTTTATATTGGTAATATTTGGGGTAGCGCATTAAGTGTAAATGCTATTAAGAAAGAGATATATGCAGAAATTAATTATAACATTTTGTTTGATATGCATATTCCATTACGCAGGACGTTCGAATAATCCTCCCTTTCAAAAGGCAGATAGCCTTGTAAAAGTTGGAGAATTAAACTGGGCACTCATGGAGTATGAACGTATTATTTATGCTACAACAGATAATGCTGAGCGAACCCTCGCATTGCTTAAAAAATCTGAATGTTATGTTTTATTGCAAGATTTAAAATCAGCCGAAAAAAACTTACAGCGAATCTTTTTTTCAGGTTTAAGTGATTCTTTGCAATATGTAGCTCGTTATAATTCGGCCTTTTATTCGTATTTAAATAAAAATTATAATCAAAGTATTTCGGAATTAGTAATGATAGATAATTTCCTTCCGGATAGTATTAAAATATCATCTTATATTTTGTATGCCCTTGTACTAAACGAAAACCGAGAATGGGACAACGCAAAAGAAAAGCTTGTTAAGTGGACAGATTATAATTATTCCAATCAACCTCAAAAGCGTGATAGTTTAATAAATGTAATTAATAAATTATACCATCCTAAAAATTATCCTAAGTATAAAAATCCTGAAAAAGCCCATTTGTATTCATCATTTGTGCCCGGATTAGGGCAGGCTTATTCCGGTTATTTTGCCGATGCTGCTTTTAGTGCTATTATGCAGCTTACAGGAATTGGTGTAGCAGCTTATGGAATATTAGTTGCAAAATATTATGTTACAGGATTTGTATTAGGTTATGGTATTTTTCAACGTTTTTACATGGCAGGAACTAAACGTGCAGAGTTTTTGGCAAATAAACACAACCATGTAAGCGCCAGAAAGTATAATGATTGTATTAAAGATTTTTTACTACAATTACCACAATAAATACAAAAAAGAAAAGCTGCTATAAGCAGCTTTTTATGATTCAGAATTTTCTTTATTCTTTTGTTTATCGTAGTATTTTTTTGCTCCATATCCAATACCGGCAGCTACTAAAAGTCCAATACCACCATCAATTGGTACTACCGGACCACCGGCTGCCGGAGGAGGTGGTGGAGGTGGTGCCATAGATAAAACTTTTTCTGCTACAAACAAAATGCTTAAAGCAAATAAAAACTTTAATAGAGTGTTATATTTCATTTTTTATTAATTACAAGCAAATATATGAATTTATTTTTGAACAAAATTACTATTGATTTTTTTTATAAAACAACAATAGTGGAAAAATTAGTATAAACAAAATAGGAGTTTGTAATAAAAGTAATACATCGTGTAAAAAATCATATACAAATTCCTTAAAATTTAAAAACTTTGCAAGAAGATATCCTGTTACTAATAAAAATCCTGCAATTCCGTATATTGAAAGTGTAAAAAGTGCATAGTTTTTCGAATTAAAGTAAATAAATACAGCGGTAACAGAAATAAATATATTGAGCCCGCCAAATAATAAACTTAAAATCCATTTTAGCTTATAAAGTTCTTGCTTTTCAAATTGTAGAAAAAATGCAGGAATTTCGCTGTTATTAGTTGTTTTATAATAATTATTAATTGTTGCATTTATCCATACAAAAGTATATTCTCTGGCAATTGCCAGAATGGTTAGCAAAAGCAATAAAAAAGTAAAAAATATAATTTTTCTTTTATTACTCAATTGTTATGTAATTCTATGTTTTTTTATATGCCGAAAAATAATTAACCCAAATAACCCATAGTATAAAAATTACTATGTAAATGGTAGCTGTAAACGTATATTTATGATTAAAATCTGTCCATCCCGGTTTATATACTACTATAATAGCCAATAAAGCAGTTCTAATAATATTAAAACCATGAATGATTATTAATCCTGCCGGAATAAATATCAATTTATGTTTCCATTTTCCTGAAAAAGCCAAAATAAACGAAGTAAATAAATACATCAAACTTAAACCATTACAATTAAAAGCAATGCTAACACCCGGATATTCAGCAATACCAACAAAAGAGTTTGCCACATAGGTTTCGTAGCCTATAAGATTTAATATATATGCTGTTGAATGTGTTATTTGATGAATAAGAAATTTATCGGTGCTGCTCTCCGGAAAAAAAATAAATTTGCGAAGTAATAACCACAAAAAATATAAAAAAATGCATTTTGCAAAAAATACAATAATCTCTTTAAAGGGTTTTATGATTTCTAAAAAATTCATATCGATAAATCAAATACAAAATAACGAATATTCTGTTATCATAAAACAAATTCAGTAATAAAAAAACATACAATTTCAAAAGCTATCTCAATTTATTGATTAAATGATAAAGCATCCATCATGCAAATAATCCGTCTATTTTATAAATTGCACCTTCTATTTTAAATTTAAAACTTTATGAAATATTTCTCATCCCTCATCCTTTTATTATTTGTTTTCAACTATTCATTCAGCCAAAGAGGCAAAGATGGCCCCCGAACGGTAAGTACAACCAATACAGTTGTAAATGCCTACACTACGCTTACCGCAAATGCCAATGTAGGGAATACTTCTATCTCTGTTGCAAACAGTACCTTAAATACTAATTTTTTAACTTCTCTTTCTACAGGCGATTTAATATTGATAATTCAAATGCAAGGGGCAACACTTAATGGAACACCGCAGCCTAATTTATGGTCGCCAGAACCAAACGATATTGAAGGTACTCCTACTGATAGTACATGGGGGCAGATAAATCAATATAATAATGCTGGAAATAATGAATTAGTAATGGTTGAGTCGGTTCCCAATTCTACTACAATTAATTTATCCTGTGGATTAAAAAACAACTACACCGCTGCAGGTAAAGTACAGGTTATAAGAGTACCAAGATATACCTCATTAACAATAAATAGTGGCGCTTCTATTACTTGCCCGGCATGGAATGGCACTACAGGAGGTGTTATTGCTGTTGAGATTTTAGGCAATACAATTATAAACTCAGGAGCTTCAATAAATGCCAGTGCTTTAGGATTTAGAGGAGGAGTTTTGGATAATCAGACCGATTTTGGAGGGACTACCGAAGTAGCATCAGATAATCCTAAGAGAGGCGCAGAAAAAGGTGAAAGTATTGGTGGTTTTCAAGCTGATTACGATGTTTATGGAGGAAGGTATGGAAAAGGTGCACCAGCTAATGGTGGTGGCGGAGGACAGCAATGGACAGCCGGAGGAGGTGGAGGGGCTAATGCCGGTTTAGGTACGTGGACAGGAAAAGGCAATCCAAGTTTAGCCGATGCTAATTGGGCTCAGGCATGGAATTTAGAATTTGCAGGATTTGCAACTCAAACTTCAAGCGGTGGTGGCAGAGGAGGTTATACATGGTCATCAAGCAATCAAAATGCGCTTACAACAGGAACGAGTAATACTGCCTGGGGAGGAGATAACAGGCACAATGGAGGTGGCTGGGGGGGAAGACCATTAGATTATTCAACAGGTCGTTTATTTTTAGGAGGTGGTGGAGGTGCAGGAGACCAAGACAATAACTTTGGTGGTGCAGGCGGAAATGGTGGTGGATTAATTTATTTAGTTTCTTACGGAACTGTTAGTGGTGCAGGGCAAATTGTTTCAAATGGAGCTAATGGGAATAATGCTGCCGGAACTCCACAACCTACTAATTATTCAGGTAAAGACGGGGCAGGTGGTGCAG
>CALKJP010000122.1 GCA_937995645.1 uncultured Bacteroidia bacterium | reverse complement strand
AAAAGGAGCTTGTAAAGTAGGAATAAAATTAAAAACAGGAACTAATGGAAAATAACGATTACTTAGCCAGAGTTTTAGGGATAAACCAATACCTAAAAAAAGAAAAATAATACATGCTATTTTTAAATAATCGGTTCTTTTTTTAACGCTTAGGTTCATTTTAGTCTTCCCGATTTAAAGTAATGTTGTTTATAATAATTTTCGTTCAGGTCATTAATCATTACTCCTTTTTTAGTGGTTGCATGAACAAATTTATTGTTTTGCAAATAAACACCTACATGCGAAACTTTTCCTTTTTTCTCAATATGAAAAAACACCATATCGCCTTCTTTCAATTCTTTTTCATCAATAATATTTGTTAAATCAATTAAAGTAGAAGTTGGTCCACTTACATTTTTATTGTAAACTTCGCGGTAAAGTAATCCTGTAAATCCGGAACAATCAATTCCGTTTTTATCGTTTCCACCATATTTATAAGGAACTCCCATCCACTCATCAATAAAATAATACAATTTTAAATTATTAATATCTTTTTCATCTACGCCTAATGCTTGTGCATATTTCTCTTTAATAGCTTTATCTTTAGGAGATAACTCTGATTTACTTTTTACAGTTTTATCATTTTTTTTATTTTTTGCAGCAATTGTTTTTCTTCCGGTTTTGCATGCAGTTGATAAAAAAATGCATGCAACCAGAAAAATTAATGTAAGTGTTTTAAAAAATTTAAAGCAAGACATGCATCAAAAATATTTCTTTAGTAAGTCATTAAATCGTTTGAGGCTATATAATTTTCAAAATGCAGATGTTAATATTGAGTATTAAATTTAACATGAAGCTGTTGAATAAGTTTGACTAAATAATAGTTTTACTGTTTATTTTTTTGTAATATTGCTTAACCAATACATCCCGCCTTGAACAAAATTAATATTGCAATTGATGGTTATTCTTCCTGTGGAAAAAGCACTATTGCCAAAGCGCTTGCTTCCGAATTAGGTTACACTTATATTGATACGGGAGCTATGTATCGTTCGGTAGCATTATTTGCTCTTAGAAATGGCTTAATACAAAATGGTAAAATAAATACCGAAGCAATTATAATGGCCTTACCGGATATTAAAGTAACTTTTAAATACAATAATGAAACTAAAATTTCTGATACTTATTTAAATGGTGAAAATGTAGAAAAAGCCATTCGGCAAATGGAAGTATCAGAAGTAGTAAGTAAAATAAGTGCCATAAAAGAAGTACGCGAAAAAATGGTAGCACTTCAAAAAGAAATGGGCAAAAGTAAAGGGGTTGTAATGGATGGAAGAGACATTGGAACCAATGTTTTTCCAGATGCCGAACTTAAAATTTTTATGACTGCCGATATGGATGTGCGTGTAGCCAGAAGGTACTATGAGCTTACTTCTAAGGGCGAGCATGTTACTGAAGAAGAAGTAAAAGAAAATCTATCAAAACGCGATTATGACGATATTAATCGTAAAGAAAATCCGCTTAGAAAAGCTGATGACGCAATAGTTTTAGATAATTCAGAACTTACCAAACAGCAACAATTAGACTTTGTAACGCGCTTAATTAAAGATTTACAATTGATAAAAGAGGAAGAACAAACCCAAAAAAAAAGTCTTAATGTTTCTGTTTTAAGCAATCTTAATTTTTAAATAAATACATATACACCGGCAAATGGTCGGAATAACCTCCTTTATAAGAAGTTCCAACATAGGTTCGGTTTGGAATTTTAACTCCATCTTTATTAAAAAATAAAATCCAGTCAGGATTAAATACATCGGCTCTGCCGGGTAATGTACAAACTTTTTTATTTTCGCATTTAACTAAACTTTTTGATACAATAATTTGATCCAGCATCCCCCAGTGATTGTCGTAATAATGCGTTCCTTCGCCTTTTATATGCTTTAAATATAGCATATTAAACAATTCACCTTTTTGAATTTCTGCCGTATCTTTTTTAGCCAATAAAATTTCTTCTAAGCTTTTGTTATTTGGATAATCATTAAAATCGCCCATGATAATAATTTTAGCAGAAGAATCGCTTTTCATGATATTATCTACTTCTTTTCTAAGCGTTTTAGCTGCGTTAATGCGTTTAAACTCACTTTGCCCTTCACCTCCAATACGCGATGGCCAATGATTAACAAATATATGCAAGGTATCATCACCGTCTAAAACTCCTTTTACATACAATATATCGCGTGTTTTAATCGTGTCAGGTTTTAAATCTACGGGAATGGCTTTATGTTCAATAGGTTTAAACAAATCTTTTCGATAAAGCAAAGCTACATCAATGCCTCTGTTATCTGGGCTATCTTCATGAATTACGGCATATTTCAACTTACTTAGAGGAGTTATGCGTATCATATATTCTAATACATCACGATTTTCAACTTCGCATAATCCCATTATGGCTGGAGCTTCTCCATTGCCAATAGCCATAATTACTTTAGAGGTATTAATGGTTTTGGATAAATAGCGGTTCGAATTCCACATTAATTTGCCTTCTGGTGTAAAATCATCATCGTTTTTTAATGGGTCGTTTATGGTATCAAATAAATTTTCTACATTGTAAAATGCTACTGTAAATTTTTTATCCTGAGCATACAGAAAAAGTGTAGAAATTAATGTTACAACAAATAATGTTATTTTTTTCATACTGTATTATTTACCAGATAGCATTTTCTAATCGAGGATTAACAACCGAATTATTAATAGATCCAAAGGTATAACTTATTCCAATAAATCCATTGATACTAAAATTGGTTGGTAATATTCCAGCACCTAATAACACATCGGTTTCTATAATATTTTTTGGCAAATAAATTGCTTGATCTTGAATGTACGAACTATTAATGCTTAAATTTAAATTAAAACCTTCAAACAATCGTAAGCTATTATATAAATTGAATGAAATATTATACGCATTTTTTCTGTTAAAAAATTGATGCCCTCCTAACTGCATTGAGATATTACCCCATGATTTTACTAAACTCAATATGGCATCAAACCTGTAAAAAGGTTCTATTTCTTTAGTTTTATCAAAATTATTTTCTTTTAATAAATTCCATGTGCGGTATCCAACTTGCGTAATTAAACGCAATTGTCGTTCGGTATTTTGTGATGTGGGAAAAATATTGTATTCAAATGCCGGGGCTGCTGTGGCTTGTAATGCAATATTTTCACGATTGGATGACATTAAAGAAAAATATCCTCCATAAGACCAATGTTCATTAACGCTTTTGGCTAAAAAACTATTACCACCATAAGTTACATTTTTAGCATTAATTACTCGAATTGTAGCATTTCCACTTTCATCTAAAGTTTCAAAAATAAATTTATTGTATGTATTAAAATAGTATAATGAATTTTGAAATTTCAATTCAGGTTTTATATGGTTTATATCCAGATTTGAGCCAATATTTAAAAAAGACTGATTACTTTGAAATGAACCATAAGCATTACCGCCTAATGTAAATA
>CALKJP010000121.1 GCA_937995645.1 uncultured Bacteroidia bacterium | reverse complement strand
TTTTGATTCAGTAAAGTTTAAGCAAATAAGATACAGGGTAGGAATGGTTGATGCTTATGGAAGCTTAACAACCGATGAAGGTACTTTTAATAATACCTTAAGATTTAATGATACGATTATACAAATAGATTCAGCTTGGGGTAAATCTAATATTTTTCCTGTTTGGAATGAATTATTTAATCAACAAGTAACCATTTATGAAACATCATGGTTAACCAATGATGCTAACTATGGTTATCCATTATTTCAAATTACTAATGATGGAACAGGGCCACAGGCAAAATGGTTAACATTATCTCCTCCTTGCAGCGATCCTGCTACTCCTGCTAATACAATAAGTTTTTCTTCCATTACCTCAAATACAGCTAATATAGATTGGGTAAATGGTGATGGTAGTGCACGTATAGTTGTAATGAGAGCGGGTGCACCTGTAGCGGCTACGCCTGTTGATGGTCAAACATATCAGGCCAGCTCTAATTATGGCAATCCGGCATCTGCACTTGGAAGCGGATATGTAGTTTATGATGGACCAGGAACCAATGTTTCTGTTACCAACTTAAGCCCCGGAACAACATATCATGTTGCGGTATTTGAATACAACTGTACGCCTAAATATTACAATACGGATAATTATCCTACAGCTTCGTTTACTACTACAGGAACAGGTATTTTTAATGCAATCAAAAAAAATGTTACATTGTCTGTATATCCAAATCCTGTTGGTATGTCGCAAACTTTAAATCTGAATAAATCTGCAGATTTTACAGTTTACAATGCAATTGGTAAAATGGTATTGGCTAAAAATAATTCCAATATTATTGAAACTTCCGAACTTTCAAGAGGTGTTTATTTTATTGTAACATCTGAAGGTGAAAAGGTTAAATTTATTGTAGAGTAAATTTTTCTATAAAATTTTTAAAGGAGCTTATCAATCAGATAAGCTCCTTTTTTATTACATTAGCTTTAATAATAATTTTTTATGAAAAAAACATTTACTCTATTCATACTAGTATTATGTCTAAGTTTTTCATATTCTCAAATAACATTTACAAGTAATGATGTAATGGCTGTTGGTACAAAAGTGTATGCACATAAAGATACTTTACCTAATATTACAAGTCAGGGAAATTTTGGTGCTAATCAAACATGGAGTTTTACTGGAATATCAACGCATATTTATGATTCAATTAGAGCATTAAATCCTTCGTCAACACCTTATGCCAGTTATTTTCCTGCTTCAAATTTGGCATTTATTCAAGGTGCAGATTATGTTTATTTAAAAAAACAATCAAATCAATTAGAAGCAATAGGAGCTTATATTAGTATGTTAAATACTCCGGCAAATTTTGAGAATACCGATATTGTTTCAAAATTTCCAACCACATATTTGTCTTCTTTTTCAGATACGTCAATTGTAGTAGGACAAACAACCGGTGCAGCAATTGGAGCTACATCAGTCGATTCTGTTAGATTAAAAAGAACTGTTTATAAAAAAAGTTTTACGGATGCATGGGGGCAAATAACAACCGATGTTGCAACATTTAATTCGCTACGCATTTGTGATACCATTAATCAAATTGATACCATTTGGGCAAAAACTACAGGTTTTGGATGGATTATGTTCTCGGCTTCTGATTCTTTAAACTATCAATATACATGGATTACAGATGACAGTAACTACGGTGGGCCTGTGTTTCGTTTAGTATTTAACAATCAAATGCAAATTAAAAGTGCTACTTATTTTGCAGCAGTTCCATGTGCAAAACCAAATCAATCTTCAAGTGGTATTAATTTTACAAATGTTACTCATAATTCCTTTACAATAAACTGGACGAACGGGCAAGGGGATGATAGAATTGTGGTTTTAAGAAGTGGCAGTACAGCATTAACGCTTCCGCAAGATAATGTTGTTTATACAGCAAATAGTCAATATGGCGATCCTAATTCAGCAATTGGAGCTTGTTTTGTAGTGTATAATGGACCCGGAAATTCTGTTACTGTTACCGGTTTAAATCCAATGACACAATATCACGTAGCAATTTTTGATTATAAATGCGACCCACCTTTATACAGAACAGCTCAATATCCAATGGCCAGCAGGTTTACCAATAATAATGTAGGTATTGATGTCGAAAATATTAAACTTGAAGTTTTATCAATTTTCCCAAATCCTGTAAAATTTGGGCAGCAATTATATTTAAATAAAACATCAAAAATTTCAATTTATAACCAGTTTGGAGAACTTGTAAAAAGTGCCCATAACGTTTCGTCAGTTGATATTTCAAGTTTAAAATCCGGTATCTATTTTATAGTTACTGCCGAGGGTGAGAAGGCAAAATTTATAGTAGAGTAAACTAATTTTTATTTTTCAATAGGCTTTTGTATGTACCGTTTAAGCCTTTGCCATTCATAATTTTTTTTGTATTTTTCATTTCTTATTATATCATATTCTGGTTGTTTATACTCTGAGAAATAAATTCCCCTAAAAACTCCGGAAGAAATAGAGATCAACAAAGTGGGTAAGGTTTTAATGCCTTTGTTTTACGGATGAATAAACTTATAGACTTTTATAAATCGCATCAGCAGTTTATCATCAGCTGTTACTTTTTGTTTTACAAATTCTATCAATTTCAAATAAAGTTTTTCAAGCAAAATGTCGGATATAACAATTAGGTTATTCCTTGCATCAAGTAATGTAGCACTGTTGCTGTCAATTTTAAAATGATATTTTTTATCAGCTAAATGATGGTAAGTAAAAGTTCCGAAGTGATGGCATAAGGCATTGCGAAATTGAAATAACAATTCTGCGTAGTAAGGATTGATGTTATCACATTGTTTCAGTAGTTCAATAAATCGTTTAGATGTGCGATTGTTTTTTATATCACCGCTATAATATTGCGATAGCATATCAATGGCATTGCAAATAAGCAGGCATTTAACGGTAGTGTTTTTTTCTGATTTTATAACATTATCAAGCTGAATAAATTCAGAATTGCTTGCGGTAATAAAATGATGAAATAAACTAAGCGCTTGCTCTTTTTGTTTTTCTGTCATGTAATAATGCTAAGCCGATAAATGTTAATATACCATTTAATAGTAAGAGTTCAAAACCAATTTGGTAACCGTTAAATAATTGCTTTGAGTAAATGTTTAAAATATAGCATACAATAGGCGATAAAATACATACAACAGGCACCCATTTATCTTTAATTTTAATTTTGGTAATTAAGCCAAAAGCAAATAAGCCAAGTAATGGACCATAGGTATAGCCGGCTGCAGTAAATACTGCACTTATTACGCTGTCATCATTTATTATTCTAAAGATAATAATTACTAAGGCCATTAAAAGCGAAATGCCTATGTGTACTTGTTTACGAATTGTTTCCTGTTTGTCCTGTGGTTTATTTTTAATATCAATAATATCAATACAAAAAGATGTAGTTAAAGCTGTTAATGCGGAATCGGCACTGGAGTATGCTGCTGCAATTAATCCTATGATAAAAAATATACCAACAGTTATATTCAAATAGCCCTGTGTAGCAAGCATGGGGTATAAGTCATCGCTGCGTTGTGGTATGCTTATCCCTTTATTTTCTGCATAAATAAATAAGAGTGCGCCCAATGCGAGAAAAAACAAATTGACAAAAATCAACACGAAGCTAAATGAAAACATATTGATTTGCGCTTCTTTTAAATTTTTACAGGAGAGGTTTTTTTGCATCATATCCTGATCAAGACCTGTCATACAAATAGCAATAAACATGCCGCTGATAAACTGTTTCCAGAAATAGCGTTTATCATTTACATCTTCAAAAAAGAAAATTTGTGCGTATTTACTTTCGCTTATTGTATTAATCATTTCTCCTAATCCTAATCCTAAATCTTTACTGATTAAATAAATGCTGAAACCTACAGCCAGCAGCATAAATAATGTTTGTAAAGTATCAGTCCAGATAATGGTTTTAATGCCTCCTTTAAATGTATATAACCAAATAAAAAGAATGGTAATTAAAACGGTAATTTCAAAAGGAATACGCCATTTATCAAATACAGTAAGTTGTAAAACATTGGCTACAATATATAGCCTGAATGCAGAGCCGATGGTGCGCGAGAGCAAAAAGTAAGCTGCGCCCGTTTTGTATGATGCTGTTCCAAAACGCTCTTTTAAATAGGTATAAATGGTGGTAAGGTTTAAGCGGTAGTATAATGGCATTAAAACGGTAGCAATTACAAAATACCCCACTAAATATCCCAGTACTACTTGCATGTACGAAAACTGGCTGTTTCCAACCCATCCGGGAACGGATATAAAAGTTACTCCCGATAAGGAAGCGCCAATCATTCCAAAAGCAACTATATACCAGGGCGATTTTCTATTCGCAAGAAAAAAGGAATTATTATCGGCATCTTTTCCGGTAAAAAATGAGATTGCAAAAAGTATTGCAAAGTAGATTAATATAAATAAAACTATAATGGATGGGCTTAGCATGAGGTTGATTTACAACTTCAAACCTACTATATTTTTTTATGTTTAAAAATAATTTTATCGCAGTAATTGTATAAAGCCTTTTTCCTGAATAGTTTTATTCTTCTTTGTTTTAATGAATGCAGTGTAATAATAAACTCCACTTGGAACTTCTTTTTTTGAAGTGTTGTTGGTTCCATCCCAATAGCCCTCAGGCGTATTCCAATAGTAAATTTTATTGCCCCATCTGTCGAAAATTTCAACATCAATTTCTGATATATCTTTTCCGCTAATTCTAAAATAATCATTCATACCATCGCCATTGGGAGTAAATACATTTGCTATTGCTTGTAATGAACAATCTTCAATACTTATTAAAATGGTATCTGCATTCCAACAAAATAAATTATCTGAAACATTTAAAATATACATTCCGCTGTCAGATACTGTTATGCTTTGTGTTGTATCAAAAGTATTCCAATAATAATGTTGGAAAATATCTCCACTTAAAGTAATTGTATTTCCATCACAAATAGTGGTATCATTTCCAAGATTTACAAGCGGATAATTGTTTACAATTATTTTAATTGAATCGCCATTATTGCTGCAAGCACCTAATGTTGCAGATAAGTAGTAAACTCCGCTATGCGAATTATTAAATAGGATTCCTGAAAATGGATTACATTGATTGGATGAAAAACTATTAGGTCCTGTCCATTGATAGTTTACATTGCCTGGACAATTTATGGGTAATGAAATACTGTCGCCAGTACATACATTAATTTCCTGATAAGCAAATAAACTTCCTGTTGATGGTAAAATAACAACCTGAGTATTAACTGTATCGCTGTAACAGCCGTTTATATTAACTTGCAAGGTATAAATTCCTGAGTGAGTTAAATCAGTATTTGGTATGATGATATGTTGATTATTTGAAAATAAATTACCATTTAAATACCAGTTATAAATTGCATTATTCAAAGAATCGGCTGTTATAATTAAACTGTCGCCATTACAAATAGGAGAATTATTTGCAGTAATGCTTACAACAGGAATTGGTGTTACATTAACTGATACAGAATCAATTGTAGTACAAAACGAATTACTTGCCATTACAATATAATATCCGCTATTATTAAGTGTTGTTTGGGTTATGCTTAAACTATTTCCAGTATTAATAAATTGATTATTGAAATACCAATTAATTATTCCATTGTTTGATGATGCATTTAGCAGTAAATTATTCCCTTCGCAAATATTCGTATTTCCGGTAATTTGTAATGTTGGTTTTGAATGAACTGTAACGTATATTGATGCAGTTGAACTGTTACAACCGTTTAAGGAAACAAATAGATTATAGTTTCCGCTGTTTGATGTTGTAACATTATTAATTGTGGGGTTTTGTAAAATGCTGCTAAATGATTGCGGGCCTGACCAATAATATGTTGCACCTGCAATTAAATTACTGCTTAAGCTTAAAGTATCGCCCGCACAAACAGGCGAATTTGCTGAAACAACAGGAGTAGGAGGTAATGGATAAACATTTACCCAAACAGAATCTATCGAGCTGGTACAACCACCCGATGTGTAATAAGAATAATAATATCCGGATTGATTGGTTTGAATATTTATAAGCAGAATATTTTGTGTATTAAAATTCATTCCGTTTGGGCCATTCCAAAAATAATTTACGTTGGTATATACAGTGTTTGATGATAAACTTAGCGTATCGCCATGGCATATATTTGTATCTCCGATAATAGCAGGTTGGGGAAGTGTGCTTAAAACAGTTACGTCAATAGTAGAAACATTGCTGGTACAACCGTTGGCCACAATGTAAAGGTTATAAATACCGCTGTCTTGATAGCTTACATTTGTAATGTTGATACTATCCGTTAATGCCGTAAATCCATTAGGGCCATACCAATAATATTGGGCATTTGAATAATAAGGCGTACTAAGATTAATGTAGCCTCCTAAGCATGTTAATGAATTACCGTTAATGGGAGGACTCAACGAAAGAGTATCAATATAAATCCTTACAGGAATAATATTGCTGAAACAGGTATCATAAGCGGCAACATAAACAATGGTATCATGATATACAGGCCCTATGGTTATTTGATAATTGTTCCCAATAATATTAGTTCCGTTTGCATTGCTGTACCATTGTATGTTTCCGTTTGATTGTGCTGTAAGTATTACCGTACTTCCATAGCAAACCGTTGTATCGTTTACAGTGGGTGTTTGATAAGTATTTACATTAATTTGTACCGGAACCGATATGGTATCGCATCCATCTGCATTGGTAGTTTTAACTTGATAGCTCCCTGCACTTGTAACTACAATACTGGGGCTTGTTTGCCCTCCGGGAATCCATTCATAATGAATCATACCTGCATTAGCAACTAATACAATTGAATCACCATTACAAATGTCAATTATTCCGCTTGGTAGAATATTTGCAATAGGTTGCGAATGAGTTATATTTGCTGATAATTGTGTTGTAATGCCGCAGCTCAGCACACTACATGAATAATTACCGGGCTGAGCAATATATTGAATAGCTGCACTTCCTGATAAGGGATTGTTCCAGCTGATAATACTGCCGCTACTCGATGTAACTTCCAGTGTTACAATTTCTCCGGGGCATACATGATAATTCGGGCTGACAATTATATCAGGTGTTGCGTATTGTTTTATTTCTATCATATCACTTACTAGTTCACAACCGGTGTTATCAATCATTACGGCATGGTAAAATCCGGGAGCATTTACATATAAATAATTTAGAGTGGTAGTTGTGATATATCCGTATGGTCCGAACCAATCAAAAGAAATTCCAGGAGGTGCAATAATTTGAACAGAATCGTTAGGGCATATTAAATTATCAGAAGAGTTTGATGACAAAACTGCTTTTTTTTCTGTTACATTAAATGTTGCCGATGCAGAGTTTGAACATCCTGTTATCGAATCTATCACATAAGTTGATACAGAGTAATTTCCATCGCTTACAATATATGCTACAGAATCACCAATTATTTGTATAATTCCCGGTCCGTTCCATGTATAATTTCCTGTTCCTGTTGCTTGTAAACTATTGGTATCACCGGGACACAATAAAGGATTACCGCTTAAATTTACCTGAGCATTTGGAATCGGCAATACAGTTACATATACGCTATCAGATACAAAATAGCTCGCAGTATCCATTCCGCACAAATTGCTAATTTGTTGTTGAATAATCATATTAAACTGATACCATCCGGTATTTTGAGGTGAATATGACATAGGACATAACGTATTGGACGATGTTGAATACACACCTGAATTAACAGAGATATTTACTTGATTGATAAATGGTACACATTGACCGCTAATACTGTCTATTGCGTATATTAAAAAGTCTTCTCCAAGGCATAAAATAATGGAATCGTTAACTAAAGTAGGATGACTGAATTGTATATATGGCTGTACCGGAACTAAGGAAGGTGGTGCTGTATCAATTATTAAAGTAATTGTTTTTTGATTAAAACATCCTTCAGGAGTAACTGTATTAAACGTATATGAACCCGATTGAAATACTTGAATAATTGAATCGTTAATTCCGCCTGGCGGTAAACTTGTTCCATTCCAAGTATAAGTGCTGTTTGCAAAATTTGATCCCGATAAAGTAATTGTATCATTAGTGCAAATTGCAATACTATAATCGGTATGTGAATGGGTGTGAACAGGGATATCATCTGAAACAGTTATGTGAGGAGTGCTACTAACAGTAACCTCAATGGTATCTTCAAAACTGTAACAACCGTCTTCGCTAACGGTATATACTGAATAGATTCCCGGTTGAGTTACTTTTATAGCTCTTTTTAAACTATCACCTGTTGACCAATAGTATTTATAAAGCGGCCCAACTCCTCCGCATCCGTTTCTTAGTGATGTGTGTGTTGCAACATAAAGCAAGGTGCTGTCGCAAACGTTTATGCTGTCGTTTTCACAAATAAAATCTATGCCGCCATCGCAATTAGTTGAATTGTTTCCACTATAGCCTACAGCTGAAGTATTAGCAATACAACCTGTAATTTGTGGCGGATTGCATGAAAAAGTTTGTAAAGCATAAAAATTATAAGGCAAGCGCGATAAATCTGAGGCATCCATTAAAAAAATATCAGCTGCTCCGTTTGACGATAAAAAATTATATGTTGAATAATTTTGATCGTTACAATTAATAGAAATAGCATCGCTGGTAATCCCATTATTATTAATGGTGTTGCCAACAGGAATATTCAATTGTTGCCAAAAGCTGCCTCCGATAATCGGCCTATTGATTGTATTAATAACAACGGCATAGCCATAATCCTGTTTCCTGCCGCCAAAATGCCTTGCCCATTCAAAATCGCCTGCTGATGTATATTTGGCAGTATAAACATCATTGTACCCTACACTGTTAAAAGTTCCTTGTCCGTAAATATTGGCAAAGTCGTCCATTTTACATTCAAAATGCCCGCTTATATAGATATTATTCAGTGGGTCGCAAATAATGCTTCTGGAACTTACTTTATTAGAACTACCGTTTGATTTTACCCAAAATAAATTTCCGTTTAAATTGTACTTGGCAATAAAAATGCTATTACTGTTGTTGGTAGTTAAAGTGAAATTATTGGGCGAATTAAAAAAGGTAAGGTTGCCTTTAAAATCACCTGTTAGCAACAATTCGTTATATGGCGATATATGAATGTTGTAAGCAATTTGCATCGCAGCCCCTCCGGCTTTTTTAAACCATAATTCATTTCCGTTACTGTCAAGTTTTAGTAATCCTATTGCATTAAAAATATTGTTATGGTATGTTGCGTTAAATACAAGAGTATCGGAAAATTGTAAACCTACATATGCATTCGAATTATTATCCATTGCAACGCACATGCCTCTGTCGGTGTATTTTCCAAGTCCGTTTTTTAGCCATTGTATATTACCTGATGAATCGTAGCGGGCAATAAAAATATCGTATGTTGCTTGATTGGTTACCGGATGTAATTGGGTAGAAAAAGTATATCCCGAAAAAAATCCTGAGTTAATTACCTGTCCGGTAATAACGCAATTTCCATTATTATCAACGGCAATTCCGTTAGAAATATCTATGCCGTTTCCGCCTCCTGTTTTTACCCAGCTTATTTGCCCGCTTGCGTTGTATTTGGCTACAAAAACATCTTGCGAATTATTTAGGGCATTTACGGTAATATTATCAAAATTGGCTGTATTATTAAAGAATCCTGTAACATAACATTCGCCATTAGGAGTAACAGCAACAGCATAGGCTTTATCAGCCGATGTTCCACCAGCTTTTTTTGCCCATATTACGTTTCCGGTAGGCGAAAATTTAGCTATCAGTATATCGTCTGCCCCATTTGAGGTAAGCACAAAATTGGGATTTACCTGCAAGCTGCATACACCGCTAAAATAGCCTACTGCATAAATATTGCCGGATCCATCGGTTGCCATATCTAATATTTCATCCATGCCTAAGCCACCAGCACTTTTTATCCAGTAATTTTGTGAAAATGAATTTTGAGTAATTCCTGAAATGAAGAGCAATAAAATAACAAGCGTAAAATATCTTTTAGCGGTCTTGTTTTTAGATGTATGTTTTAGCATAGGCCTTAGTTTTATGAGCTGCTAAAACAAATTTGATTGAAAAAATATTTATTTCACAAAATAAAAAAGTTTAATCTTACGCATTCAAAGATATTATAAATTGAATTTTAGATTTAACCAATCATAATAATTAATAATACCTTTATTACTTCTTAATTTATTGATATTATCTTTTATATATTCTTTTATATTGATTTTAGAGCGTTTATTAAACTGATGTTTTATTATTTTTTGGATTATTTCCAGTATTAAGTTTTCATTGCTTTTTTCTGCCTTGTTCAAAATTTTTTTAAATTCTCTTTTAATTTGATTGATGCGCGATAAAACGTATTCGTATTCTAATAACTCCATACGGATAATTAATTCAGCTATATGAATTCTAAGCTGTAATTCCTGATTGGCAGTTTCGAAACCTTTTAATTGAAAAATTTTCGAGATATTTTTAACGGCCTGTTTATATGCTTTTGTGTCAAAATATAAAACAGATAAATTAAGGTAAACAAACAACTCGTAAAATCCGGTACTTTTCATTATTCGGCTTTCTTTTAATCCTTCTAAAACTTCAATGCCTTTTTGTTTATCGAGTTCCGAATAATTAATTACAAGTATATTTACATAAAAGAAATAGAAATTATCGTAAAAGTACTTGTCATATTTATTCATTTCTTCAAGCAGTTTTTCTGCTGTTTTCAGCGATTTATCATACTTTTTGTTTTTAAAATAACTGTTTGCTAAATACGTCAGCATCTGAAGTTTGGTTACATGATTTGATTTATCGAAGAAATTTAATTGATTAAATTTTTGAATCGTTTTTGAAATGTATTTTTCCAGTGCTTTGTAGTCTTCATCATTTAGTAATTTTTTACTTACCAGTTCGTATAACTTAAAATTTAAGCGTTTAGAATTTTTAATTTCAACAGATATTTTAACGGAATTGATAACTTTTTCAATCTCCTCAATAATTTGATAGTTTTTAGAACGGTAATTTTGAGCAGTTTTTAATTCATAATTTACAATTGCAAGCACATCGTCTATTTTTCTGAACTCATTTAATTTTTTGGCATTATTATTCCTTTTTTCAATTATTTCTTTCGGATTGATATCCATTTCAAGCAATGATAATTTTAAATATTCGGCATAAACAATATCTAATAATTCATACAATTCATTGGATATGATGTTTTTTTCTGCTTTTTTAATAAAGTATTTAGCAAGTATGGTTTGATTGCGTTGATAAAATAATCGCGTAAGGTATATCAATTGAAATGCAGAAATAAATAAGTCTTTATTGATATTTTGTATAAATAATGCATCTGAAATATCTTTAATTATTCTGTTTTTTAAGCGGTAAAATGAGTTTTTATTATTTTTATTTTTACCGTACATATAGTTGTAGGCAAAATCATCATTATAATCTCCTTGTTTAGATTTTGTATAATCAAAAAGTTTTTCATCCAATCGGGTTTCTTCTTTATGATAAATTGAATTAAGCAATTTGTAGTATCTTGCTTCATCTTTATTTAAACTATTAACAAGAAGTTGAAAAATTTCCATTTAATAAATTTTTAAATGAGTAAGAAATAATCAAAAATAATTTAATTTTTACTTATCTTTAATATACTTTTATAAAAAAAATAATGTTATGAAAAAGCTTTTCATTGTTTTATTATTAAATATGGCTGTTGTATATGTAAATGCCCAATTTTTACATATAGAAGCCATCAATGTACCTGGCTCTGTAAATGAAGGTGCACCTGTAAATATGGAATTTAAAATTAAAAATACTGGTAGTGCATTTTACGATGGTACCATGATGCTATACATGGCAGAGCTATCATTTGATTTTCCAAAAGATATTTATGCAGGCTATGTTTTTATTAATGTTAACGATAGTATCATTATAAATACCAATGCAACATTTCAAAATTTCTTTTTTCAATATGGAAATAATATTGTGGTAGTTTGGCCTAAAGGTATTAATGTACCAAACGATTCGGTTAGCTTTCCGTTATATATGGATGTAAGTTTAATGGTTGATGAATATACTTCCGATAAATTTTATATTTATCCTAATCCAGTTTTTAATGAACTCAATGTGTATTTTTCGAATACAATAAATAGTGTTGAACAAGTAAGAATATTTGACCAGTTAGGAAGGGAAGTTGTCTCAGAAAAATTTATGGGCAATGCCATTAATATGTCGAACCAAAAATCAGGTTTATATATTGTGGAGATTGTTTTAAGCAATCGCCAAAGTATATTTTCAAAAATACATAAGTTATAAATTACGGGATATTTCTTTCAGTACATCTCCGTCAATATCATGTTTACCTTCAAATTTCAGTAACCGGTAATTTATTTTTTGTTCGTTTAACCATTTTGTTTTATCATTTAATTCATCTTCCGAAATAAACTCATCGTTATTGCCTATTACCAATAAGGGTTCAAGATTATTTATTTTGCTTAAACATGTTTCAAAAGGCAAATCGGGAGGAAATACTCCTGCCCATAATATTAATTTATCAATTTTTGAATTTCCCATAGCTGCCCATCTGCTTGCAGTAGCAGCGCCTTGTGAAAATCCTAATAAAATAATTTTAGCTGTTGTGTTTTTTATATTTGCCTTATAAATACAATCTAAATAATGAATGTAATTATCAATGTCAGTTAAACGGTCTTCTTTTGTCATCCATGATGCACCAACCCTTCCGCTATGTCCGTTTAAATAAAAGCGATGTAAACCTTCAGGTACTATAACAAAATTTTCATTCGGATCTAATAAATGAAATTTTCGTATAAAATATTCGGCTAATTGTCCATAGCCATGACAAACAAACCAAATTTTTTTAGTTTTATCAGAAAGTGAACCATGTGAAAAATATCGTGCTTTATACTGTATATTAATATAGTGCTGCATATTTTTACAACTGTTCTAACTGCTGTGCTTGTTTTATTAATTGATTTCTGTATTCTGTAAAAATTTTAGATTTTGATACAAACCCAATGTATTTTCCATTTTCTGTTACAGGCAAATTCCAGACTTTATGCGTTTCGAAAAAGTCCATTACCTTTTGCATGTCAGTATTAATATCTATAATGGAAGATGGAAGAGTCATTAAATTTTCAACTTTTTCAGTTTCGTATTTTTCTTGTTGGAACATTATTTCCCTGATGTTATCTAAATTGATGATTCCTATAATTTCCTGCTTTTCATTTATTATAGGAAAAATATTTCGTTTAGATTGAGAGATAACTTCAACCAATTCTCCCAAACTCATATCTTTATTTACGGTTGTAAAATCAGTTTCAATTAGTTTTTTTAATTTCATTTGATTTAACACCGCTTTGTCTTTATTACCTCCAGGTAAATGCCCTTTTAAAGCAAGTTTTTTAGTATATACGGTATATGGCTCAAGATATCGTGCAATAAAATAGGAGAGGGCAGAAACTATCATCAATGGTACAAATAGGGCATAACCACCCGTTACTTCTGCAATAAGGAATATAGCTGTGAGTGGTGCATGAACTACTCCGCTTAATACACCTGCCATACCAACAACTATAAAATTAGGAATAGTAAGAACAGAAATACCTGTTAAATTTATACCGTATGAAAAGAAAAAACCTGTTAATGCACCTGTAAAAAGAGAAGGCGCAAAAATTCCTCCATTACCACCCGAACCAATTGTAATTGATGTTGCAACAATTTTTATTAAAATAATTATACCTACAAAGCCTAAAATAGCCCAATCATGTCCTACATAATCGTAAATAAAACTGTTGGCTAATACTTTATCGTAGTCGCCATCGAGTAATTGCTTTATGGTAATGTATCCTTCGCCGTATAAGGGAGGTAAAAAGAAAATCATAATTCCTAAAATTATTCCGCCTGTAATGGCTTTTTTATAC
>CALKJP010000120.1 GCA_937995645.1 uncultured Bacteroidia bacterium | reverse complement strand
TTTATTTCACCTATAACTTTTACAAACAAAGTATAATTATGTCCATGATAGCTTGGATTATTACATTTTCCAAAAATTTCCTTGTTTTTATCCTCGTTCCATGTTGGATTATGCAAACGGTGGGCAGCGTTAAAACGCGATTTTCTTATAACGGCAACTTTTTTCATATCAATATTATTAACATTTGTAAATATAAAAAGTTTAAGTACTGTGAAGTTTTGATTTTGAGTGCTTTTAATACTTTGTTAATAAAAAGCATTTAATATTTTTTATCAGCTAAGGCCTTATATATATTTTTATCGCTCACTTTGAAACCATACTTTAATGAAATATCTTTTTTATTTAATTACAATTGTATTTGCACTTAGCCTATCTTCTTGTGGAGGCGGAAGTAAATCTGTAGCATCTGGAACTGCTAAAAGAGAAAGAAACAAAGAAGATCGCAGTGCATTTAATGCTAAAAGCAGAAAAAGTAGCAAGCCCCCTCAAATGGGATTTTATGCTAAAAGCGAAAACAAAGGATTTTTTAGAACAACTTCTTATAAAATCAAACGTGCCTTTTCATCAAAAGAGAAACAACATGTGTTAGACAATGAGGAAAGAGCCACCTCAGCATCAAACAATAAACGCAGACAAAAAGAAGCAGGTAAACAAACCGAAAAGTTTGCTAAAGGCAAAGGCAATACTAAAAAAGGAGGAAAAAACAAACAGGGCGATCATACATCTGATGCTTTTGCTAAAAACATGAATAAGCGAGGATTTTTAGGAATTTTTAAAAAGAAATAGACGCACTTATTTTATCTTCCATTTTTTAATATCAATACAAGATTCTACTTTTTGTTGCCACAAAGTGTCTTGTAAGCAAAAAAAATCTATCCCGCTTATTTTTTCTACTGAATCTATGCTTACGGCAAATGCTGTAAGAGGAAGCGAACTCGATTCATTTTTCATTAAAAAGGCTATTCCCTCATTAATGTTTTTATCAAGAATCACTTTAAAATAAATATCAGGAATAGATACAATTTCTTTTAATTTTTGCAAGGAATCATTTAATAAAGGACCTACAACCACAATTAAATCCTGTTTTTCTTCAGCCCATTTACGCACTTGGTCTTCTAATTTTTTCCAAATACCACGATTAAATGCCGGAACTTGCGGACTTATATTGCTCATGTAAAACGATTCGGCCATGGCCTGTTCCGACCATGAAAAATCCGCAGCCGGAGCTAAATGCCCTCTGTCAAAACCCGACTTGGTGTATATAGATGGAGAGATAGCCCTTGGTAAATCAGGATCTGCTTTAAAATTATTTTTTCTGGCAACATTGCCATACAAAAGCTCTTTTTTAAGTTGATATAATACCCAGGCAGATTGTCCATACTTAGATGTATAAGATGCAATGTAGGCTTTGCGTTCAAGCAAGGTATCGTTTGCCAAGCGATTGGGCAAAAAGCTTTTTATATCGGTTTTATCTTGCCATGCCCTTGAAAGAATGTCTGATTTTAAAATAAATGCAGGTATTAAAAAAGCTATTGTCAAAAAACACATTAGCAGTTTAAAAATTGTATTTTTAGCACCTTGATACATGTTTTAAAAATACTTTAAAAATTGAAATCTATTTTATTTATTAGACACGCAAAATCAAGTTGGGAAATTGAAAATCTTGAGGATTTTATTCGCCCCTTATCAGAAAGAGGTATTAATGATGCCATAAAAATAGGACGCTACTTAAAAAATATTCAATTAAGTCCTGAGCTTTGTATATGCAGCCCTTCACACAGAACAATTGCCACATTTAGCATTATCAATCATTCATCCAACTGGCATAACATTAAGTTTAAACTGAATAAAAATCTTTACGAATGCTCGGGTAAAAAAATTAAATCGGAATTAAAAGAAACAAACAATAAATATAACTTTATAGCTGTAATCGGGCATGAGCCATCGCTGTCGGAATTTATTGAAGAAAACTGCAATTTTAGTTTGTTAAAATTTCCAACGTCAGCAATAGCTTTAGTGGTGTATAAAGATTTAAAAAGATGGCGAAATCTTGAAAAAGAAAAGGGGGAATTAGTATTTATTATTAGCCCTAAACAGTTGACTGCCGCCGATGTTAAATAAAAGTTAACTTAAAAAAGCTTGAAAAAAAATAAAGACATTTGGAAACGAAAAAAGAAAGAAATAACTCCAATGGGAGAAAAAAATATTCGTTTCATCAATCGCGATTTAAGTTGGCTGTCTTTTAATGCCAGGGTGTTACAAGAAGCCGCCGACCCTAATGTGCCGTTATTAGAACGGTTAAAATTTTTAGGAATTTATTCCAATAATCAGGATGAGTTTTTTAGAGTCCGTGTTGCAACATTAAAGCGGATGTCATCCTTGGGTAAAAAAGCTCTGGAAATTGTTGGCGATGATCCCTTAAAAGTGCTTCGGCAAATACAGTTAACCGTTATTAAACAACAAAAGGAATTTGAAAACACATACTGTACAATTTTAAAAGAATTAGAAAAACAGAAAATTTTTATTATTAACGAAAAGCAATTAACAAAAGAGCAAGGAGAATTTGTAAGAAATTATTTTAGACAAAACGTACGTCTGCATCTTGTTCCAATTATGCTCGACCATGTAAAAGAATTTCCTTATTTAAAAGACAAGGCAATTTATTTATTAACACGCTTAAATCGAAAAGACAAAAAAAATAAAAACGCCTTAGTTGAAATACCCTCTAATTTGGTATCCCGATTTTTAGTTTTGCCTGTTCAAAAGGATAAAACATTTATTATTCTTTTAGATGACGTAATACGCTATTGCATGGACGAAATTTTTTCGGTATTTGAATACGATAATGCAGAAGCATATACCATAAAAATGACACGCGATGCAGAAATTGATATTGATACCGATATTAATTCATCGCTGGTAGAAAAACTTTCAAAAGGATTAAAGAAACGTAAAACCGGACAACCCGTACGTTTAGTTTATGATAGTGCTATTGCTCCTGAACTTTTTGAATTGCTGATTAAAAAATTAAAATTAAAACGCGATGACAATTTAATTCCCGGAGGACGTTATCATAATTTCAAAGACTTTATGTCGTTTCCAAAAGTTGGAAGCGATATGTTAAGATACCCTCCTTTACCGGCATTGCCTCATAAAGAACTGATTAACCCAAACAGTCTTTTTGAAGTAATTAAAAAGAAAGATATCTTGCTGATGTTTCCATATCAGCGATTTGACCACATAATTGATTTATTACGTGAAGCCGCTATTGACCCCAAAGTAAGTTCAATAAAAATGACCTTATACCGCGCTGCAAAACAATCGGCCGTAATTAATGCCTTGATAAATGCTGCACGTAATGGAAAATCAGTAACTGTTTTAGTAGAGCTGCAAGCTCGTTTTGATGAAGAAGCCAACATTTACTGGGCAAATAAATTACAGGAAGAAGGCGTAAAAGTAATTTTTGGAATACAGGGATTAAAAGTTCACTCCAAATTATTTTTAATTACCCGTAAAGAAGGTAACAAAAACATTTTTTATGCTCATGTAGGTACAGGAAACTTTAACGAAGTAACTGCAACTATTTATACCGATTTTAGTTTACTTACCTGCGACAAACGCATTACAACAGAAGTTGCTAAAGTGTTCGATTTCTTTACCGATAATTTCAAAATAGGTAATTACAAAAGCTTATTGGTATCTCCTTTTTTCATGCGAAAAAAGTTTGTTTCATTAATTAACAATGAAATAAAAAATGCTGAAAAAGGCAAGCCTGCTTATATCAACATTAAACTAAATAGCCTGTCAGACGAAGAAATGATAAAAAAACTTTACGAAGCAAGTAAGGCTGGAGTGAAAATAAAAATAATGGTTCGCGGTATTTGCTCGCTGGTTCCGGGAATAAAAGGACTAAGCGAAAATATTGAAGTTTACAGCTTAATAGATCGCTTTTTAGAACATGCTCGCGTATTTATTTTTGCCAATGGCGGAAACGAATTGTATTACATCTCATCAGCCGATTGGATGGTAAGAAACTTAGATTTTAGAGTAGAAGTTGCCTGCCCTATTTATGATAATAACCTGCAACGAATAATTAAAAAAATATTTGAAATGCAGCTGAGCGGAAATGTTAAAGTACGAATTATTAACGAAAAGCAGGATAATAGCTATCGAAAATCCAATGGCGAAGCCCCTTTTCGGGCGCAGCTCGAAATTTACAATTATTTCAAAAACAAGTTAAGTAAATAATTCTATTTTTGCGGCACTAAAAATTTTTAATCATCTTGAAATTTGCCGCAATCGATATAGGATCTAATGCCGTTCGTTTACTTATAAGTAATGTATACGAAGGTGTTAATGGTCCGATATTTAAAAAATCATCATTAATTCGTTTGCCAATTCGTTTGGGAGAAGATGTTTTTGTAAACGGTAAAATTTCTGAAAAGAAAGAAGATCGCCTTACGAAAGCAATGCTTGCCTTTAAAAACATGATTGATATTCATGAGGTAATCAGCTTTAGAGCCTGTGCCACCTCAGCTATGCGCGAAGCTTCCAATGGAAAAGAGATTGCCGAAAGAATTTTTAAATCTACCGGTGTAAATATTGAAATCGTAAGCGGCACAGCAGAAGCAGAAATAATTTATGCCAATCATATTGCCGAAGGATTAGACAACAAATTTGATTATTTGTATATTGATGTAGGAGGCGGAAGTACAGAGTTAACCTTGTTTTCAAATGGATACATAAAATCTTCACGTTCGTTCAACATTGGAACTATCCGCTTATTGCACGAAAAAGTTGAGAAATGGCAATGGGACGAAATGAAAACATGGCTTAAACAACAAGTTATTTCAAACAAACCTATACAAGCTATCGGTTCCGGAGGAAACATCAATAAACTTTACAAATTAGCGAAAACAAAAGAAGGGAAACCTCTAAGTTTTGAAAAATTAAAAGAACTTGAAGTAATTTTAAATAAATACAGTTACGAAGAGCGGATGGAAATAATAGGCTTAAACCCCGACCGTGCCGATGTAATAGTACCTGCAGCCAAAATTTATCTAACCGCCATGAAAGTGGCTAATTGTAAAAAAATATATGTCCCCCAAATTGGTATGTCAGACGGTTTAGTACATTTACTATACGAAGCTTACAAAAAACAAAAAAGGTAATACTACAAAAATTCATTTGCCAGATTTGCCAGTTCAGAACGCTCTCCTTTTTCTAAGGTGATATGCGAATATAATCTCTGATTTTTTACTTTTTCTATCAAATATGACAAGCCATTACTTTGCGTATCAAGGTAAGGTGTATCAATCTGGAAAATATCTCCCGTAAATACAATCTTAGTATTTTCTCCCGCACGCGAAATAATTGTTTTTACCTCATGCGGAGTTAAATTTTGAGCTTCATCAATTATAAAAAACACATTGGATAAACTTCTTCCTCTTATATAAGCCAATGGAGCTACCACAATTTTTTCGCTTTCTACCATTTCATTTATTTGACGAAACTCTTTATCCTTTTCACTAAACTGATTTTTTATATACTTTAAATTATCCCACAATGGCTCCATATATGGATTAAGTTTCGATTTAATATCTCCGGGCAAGTAGCCAATATCTTTATTACTCAATGGAACAACAGGACGAGCCAAATGCACCTGATGAAATTCTCTTCTCTGTTCTAATGCACAAGCTAATGAAATTAATGTTTTTCCTGTTCCGGCAACACCTTGCAACGAAACCAGCTTTACATTAGGATTCATTAATGCGTGCATAGCAAAGGCTTGTTCTGCATTGCGCGGTTGAATACCATAAGCAGAAATCTTATTTACCCGCTCAATCATTCCTGTTTCAGGATTATGATAAGCCAATACCGACTTCTGCCCATTTTTTAAAATAAAATAATGATTGGCTAAAGGTGGGTTTTTCATTATTTTTTGTGCATCACAAAACCCTTTTTCGTAAATTTCATTTATTGCATCTACTGATACTTTATCTAGTTTGGTAATACCTGTGTATAATTCTGAAAGATCTTTTATTTTTCCCGTTTCATAATCTTCTGCATTAATATTTAGCGACTTTGCTTTTATGCGAAGATTTATATCCTTGGTTACTAATGTAACTTTTCTGTCAGGATACATATCACGCATGCGCAAGGCAGCATTTAAAATATTATGATCCGCTTTTTTTTCTCCAAAAACTTTGTTGGCATCAACCGATGAATTTTCATGCATGGCTATCATTAATTTACCATGCCCTCTTCCATTAATATTTATCCAATCCGAAAATGTATTATAGCCTGATATTTTATCAATATAACGAATAAATTCTCGTGCCTCGTAATTTTTAGTATCATTCCCTTTTTTAAAATTATCTAGCTCTTCTAAAACGGTTATGGGTATTACCACATCGTGCTCTTTAAAATTTTTCACGGCTTGATGATCATAAAGAATAACCGATGTGTCGAGCACAAAAATTTTTGAAGCTTTTTTGGCCATATTGATATAGATGTTGGATGCATAAAACTAAGTATAGAATTTTATTAGTTGTTGTTTTAAAAATTAACTTATTAACCGTGTTTAGTTAAAATCATATACAAGCCATATATCTATTATTTTTAACCACTCGTCTATAATGCTTGCTTTTTTAATTTTTTTTTTATTAATTGTGTAATGAAACTGCACATTAGTATAAGATTACAAATTTTTAATTAAATAAATTTAGCATGAAAAAACTATTACATTCCCTCCTCGCTATAGCAGCAATAGCAGGTATTTCAAAAGTAAGTCCGGCACAAAGCTGGGTTGAAATGATGGAAAATCCAAACACTAATTTTTACGATGTTCAGGCCGCTTTTAACCAATACTGGGAAGGTAAAGATCATACCGAGAAAGGCAAAGGCTGGAAACAGTTTAAACGCTGGGAATGGTTTATGGAACCACGTGTTTACCCAACAGGAGAACGCTTTGCAACGGATCAAGCGTATAGAAATTATACGCTATGGCTGGAAGAGCAACCAGCAGACCGTTCACCAAACGGCAACTGGATGAGTTTGGGTCCTAACACTGTTCCATCAAATGGAGGCGGAGCAGGAAGAATTAATAAAATTGCTTTCGATCCACAAAATAGCTCTATTATGTACTGTGGAGGCCCTGCCAGTGGATTATGGAAATCAACCAACGGAGGAAGTTCTTGGACATTAGTTGCATCTTCTAATAACTGGGGCTCCATGGGGGTTACAGATATTGCTATACACCCAACCAATTCAAACACAATTTATGTTGCTACCGGAGATGGTAATGCTCAAGACACATATAGTATTGGCTTATTACGCTCTACAGACGGGGGAAATACATGGACAAACCTACAAAACTGGACAGTAAATCAGCAAAGAACCATAAGCAGAGTTTTGATTAATCCATCAAACCCACAAATTATAATGACATTTGGATCAAATGGTATATGGCGCTCAACCAATGGCGGAGCAAGTTTTACACAAGTATCAACTGCATCGTGTAAAGATGCCGAATTTAAACCGGGAGATCCAAATATTGTATATGCTGCAGGTACAGGATTTAGAAGATCTACCGATGGTGGAGCTACATGGTCAACCGTTTCACTTCCCCTAACAGGAATTGGAAGATTGGCAATAGCCGTTACAGCAGCAAATCCGGCTTACGTTTATTTACTAGCTGCAAATAATTCTGATAGTGGATTTAGGGGTATTATGCGCTCAACTGACAGTGGGGCAAGTTTTACAACCAGAGCTACAAGCCCCAATATTTTAGGTTGGGATAATGGAGGCGATACAGGTGGGCAAGGATGGTACGATTTATGCATAGCAGCATCACCCACAAATGCTGAAGAGGTTTTTACAGGCGGTGTTAATATATGGCGTTCAATAAACGGAGGCACCAACTGGACATTAAACTCACATTGGTATGGAGGATATAGTAAACCATATGTACATGCAGATATTCATTATTTAACATTTGCACCAGGAAGTGGAACAACCGTATGGAGCGGAACAGATGGTGGAGTGTTTAGAACAACAAATAATGGAACCGGTTGGAGTGACTTAAGTTCAGGATTAAATATTGCTCAAATGTATCGCTTAAGTGTAGCCCAGCAAGCTGCATCAGCCACCACAAACTTAACAGGCTGGCAAGATAATGGAACCAACCGCTTACAAGGAGGAGCATGGAGCCAACGTTTAGGAGGCGATGGTATGGAATGTATCATTTCACATGCCAATACTAATAATATGTTAGGTTCTTTATACTATGGAGAAATCAGAAGATCTACCAATGGAGGCGGAAGTTTTAGCGCTTGGGTTAACTCAGGTGGATCAGGAGTACATTCAGATGGAGGATGGGTAACGCCTTATGTAATGTCTGCAACCGACCAAAACAAGGTCTTTGTGGGAAAAAATCAAGTTTACCGCACAACTACAGCATTTGGATCAACTTCGTGGACACAAGTTGGCAATATTACTACCGGGGGCAATATCACTGCATTAGCTGTTGCTCCATCAAACGATAATTACATTTATGCTGCCAAAGGAAGCGCCTTATGGGTTAGTACCGATGGAGCAACCTTTGTAAACAGAACACCAACAGGAGGTGGATTTATTACATATATAGCTGTTTCTAATACCGACCCGGCAAAAGCATGGATTACTTTCTCAGGCTATGGGGCTACAAAAGTATTTGCTACAACCAATGCAGGCCAGAGTTGGACTAACTACTCAACAGGATTACCATCAATACCTGCAAATTGCATTGTTTATCAAAATGGATCTAACGATGCATTGTATGTAGGAATGGATATTGGCGTTTATTATCGCGATGCTTCCATGAGTTCTTGGCAAGCCTTTAGTAACGGACTTCCTAATACTATTGTAAACGAATTAGAAATTCAATATTCATCACAAAAGCTAAGAGCCGCAACTTACGGAAGAGGTTTATGGGAGTCGGATTTATATTCTCAACCAAACTCTGCCCCTACTGCATCATTTACAGCAAGCGCCACTACAATATGCTCCGGACAAAGTATTACATTTACCGATAACTCTACCAATCAACCTACTTCATGGGCATGGACAATTAATGGTGGAACACCAAACAGCTCAACCCAACAAAATCCAACGGCTACATTTAATACTCCCGGAACATATACTGTTTCATTAGTTGCAACCAATAGTTTTGGAAGCAGTTCTCCATCTACTCAAACAATAACAGTAATAGCAGGTATTACAAATAATTCAGTTAGTGCACCACAAACAATTTGTGCTGGCACAGCACCAGCTTTATTAACAGGTTCAACCCCTACAGGGGGAGGAGGAGGATATAGCTATTTATGGCAAAGAAGTACAACAAGTGCAACAACCGGATTTGTAAATATTGGAGGAGCCACTGCTATAAATTATCAACCACCCACACTATCACAATCAACTTGGTATAGAAGAATAACAACTTCTACCAATTGTGTTGATACTACTGCAGCAATAAAAATAACCGTAAATCCTGCTCCGGCTACACCAACTATTACATTTAATTCAGGAACTTTAACATCTAGTACAGCATTAAATTATCAATGGAATTTAAACGGCAATCCTATTTCGGGAGCTACTTCTCAATCATATACCCCAACACAAAGCGGAAATTACACGGTTACGGTTACAAACGCTCAAGGATGCTCAGCTACTTCTGCTGTATATAGCTATACCGTTGGTATTGAATATGCTTCATGGTCGCAATCTGTAATTATATTTCCTAATCCCAATAACGGACAGTTTAACATAGGATTTATGGCTGATGAAAAGGCAAATTACACCATTGAAGTAAGAAATGTACTGGGTCAGGTAATTTATGCTCAAACCATTAACGACCATATTGGTGAATACAAAACTAATATTGACTTAAACGAAAAGAGCAAAGGATATTATTTCTTAAGAATTAGCAATGGAACCAGTGAAACAGTCAATAAAATTGCCGTTTACTAAACATCTTTTGTAATTTTAAAAGCCCGCCTCTAAAACGAAGCGGGCTTTTTTAGTTAAATTTACATTCATGAAAAAAATATTATTTGCAATCGCACTTCTTCTCCCTTTAATTGTTTTCGGACAAAAAATAAAAGGAAAAATAATTGACGCTAAAAGCAAAGAAGCGCTTGCCTTTGTTAATGTAATAGCCGATAATCAAAAAACAGGAACCGTTAGTGATATTGACGGTATTTTTATTCTTGAAGACATCAGCGCTATAAAACGCCTTACATTCAGCTACGTAGGATATGAAACCAAAGAACTATACATTTCAGAAATTAAAGACATCTCACAACTTGTTGTTGTAACATTAAATAAAAAATTTTTCGAATTAAAAGAACTTGTTATTAGCGAAAAAGAAAATCCGGCACTGAAAATTATCAGAAAAACAATTGATAATCGCGATAAAAACGACCCTGAAAAACTCAAATCGTTTCGTTACAACTCTTACAACAAAATGTATTTTACTGCTAAGATAGATAGCACTGTATTGGAAGATACTGCTCGATTTGCAAGCTTAGACAGTTCCGACCAAAGAATGATAAATTTTTTAAAAGAAAAATATATATTCTTAACCGAATCCTACACCGAAAGAAGTTTTAAATCGCCCGACAGAAGTTATGAAAAAGTCCTTGCCTCAAGAGTTTCAGGGTTTAAAAACCCTGTCTTTTCTCTTCTGGCAAATCAATTACAATCATTTTCTTTTTACAAAGACTATATAACTATATACGAAAAAAATTACTTAAGCCCCATTGCAAAAGGCGCCATAAATAAATATTACTATACCATTGAAGATACGCTTTATCAAGGAAATGATAGTGTGTTTATAATTTCATACAGCCCTAAGCCCGATAAAAACATTGATGGTTTAAAAGGACTGCTATACATAAACACTAATGGATATGCGGTACAAAATGTAATAGCTGAACCTGCTGTGCAGGAAAAAAACATAGGCATAAAAATTCAGCAGCAATATGCCTATATCAATAATCAGGCTTGGTTTCCTGTTCAGCTAAATACAGATATTAACTTTTATACGATACAATTAAATAAATCGCATGCCGTTGGAATTGCACGAAGCTATATTGAAAACATTGAAATAAATCCGGAAATAAAAAACAGCCTATTTTCTGATGTGGCAGTTGAGGTAGATAAAAATGCCGGAAAACGCGATGAAAATTTTTGGAACGAAAAAAGAAACGATACCTTAAGCACTAAAGAACAAAAAACCTATGCTTTTATTGATAGTATTGGCAAAGAAGCAAACTTAGAGAAAAAATTATTAGTTGCCGAAGCACTCTTAAGCGGTAAAATACCGATAAAAATTTTAGATATAAATTTAAACCGATTTTTTACTTACAACGATTACGAAGGTATTAGACTTGGAGCCGGAATAGAAACAGCAGAACGCTATTTTAAATTTTTCAATTTAGGAATTTATGGCGCTTATGGCTTTAAAGATAAAGCTGTAAAATATGGTACTTACGGCTCTATAACTCTTTATAAAAATAGAGATGTTCGCATTGGCGGTTCATACAGTGTAGATGTTATTGAGTCTGGTTCGCAGCAATTTATAAATGATCGTAAATTATTACTTTCTGAGGCCTACCGCCCTTACCTTATTCAACGCATGGATTCGATAGAAAAGAAAGAAATTTTTCTAACATTCCGAACATTTAAATATGCAAAAATTCAATTAGGCCTTAATGAACAATTACGCATAAGCACCAATGATTATCTGTATGCAAACACCATTAACAATGTTACAACAACATTTAAAAATTTTCAGGTGGCAGAAATTTACGCTTCTGTAAAATATGTTTTCAGAGAAAAATTTTTACAAACACCAAATTATCGCATCTCAATGGGTAGCGATTATCCATCTGTATGGCTGCAATACAGTAAAGGATTGGATAATTTTATGAATGGAAACTTCAACTATGATAAATTAGATGTAAAATTTGAAAAAATCTTTATATGGACAAATTTTGGAAAAACATCGCTGCAAGTGCTTGGAGGATTTATAAACGGAAATTTGCCTTATAGCTTTTTATACAATGGGCGCGGCTCAAACCGAATTATTTCCGGCACACAAGTGTTGGGAATATCAGTAGCAAACACCTTTGAAACAATGGGTGTAAACGAATTTGTTTCCAATGAATATGCTGCCTTATTTTTATCGCACAATTTCGGTTCTCTTTTATATAGAAAAGGAAAGTTTAAGCCGGAATTAGTTTTAGTAAACAACATGATGTGGGGAAAACTAAACAATACAGAAAATCATTTTAATATTCCAATAAAAACAGCAGAAAAAGGATATTTTGAAAGCGGAGTAATTATAAATAATATTATCACTAGCGGAATTTCAGGTTTGGGAATGGGTGTATTTTATCGCTATGGTGCTTATAATAGCGGCAATATCCTCAATAACATGGCATTTAAATTATCTGCTACACTGGCATTATAGATAAATACGTATTCAATTTTGTACCTTTGTAAAAAATAATTTCAATTATGATAATTTACAATGTAACAGTAAATATAGAATCCGATATTCATGACGATTGGTTGCGCTGGATGAAAGAAACACACATACCCGATGTAATGAATACAGGAAAATTTACCGATTACAAAATTTGCAAAGTTCTTTCCAAACAAGAGGATGAAGCTGGCGTAACCTATGCTATACAATATACCTGTAAAAACATGGAGGAGTACGAAAAATACCAAAAAGAAGATGCTCCACGTTTACAGGAAGAACACAATAAACGATACAAAAACAAATTTGTAGCATTTCGCACCCTATTAGAGCTGGTATAAGATGGAAAAAGTTCGTGCGAAAAAACACCTTGGACAGCATTTTTTAAGCGATAAAAACATTGCAAACAATATTGCGCTTGCGCTTACATCGCATGGCAATTATCAAAAAGTTCTGGAAATTGGCCCCGGAATGGGAGTGCTTACGCAGTTTTTGTTACAGAGCGATAAAGAAATTTTTGTAGTAGAAATTGATAAAGAATCGGTTGCCTATATTAAAAATCATTTTCCAAAATTAAATCATCATATCATTGAAGGCGATTTTTTAAAACTGCCTATTGATAAGCTATTTCATGAACAAATTGCCGTAATTGGAAATTTCCCTTATAACATATCCTCACAAATACTTTTTAAAGTACTCGACCATTACATGCAAATTCCCGAATTGGTAGGCATGTTTCAAAAAGAAGTAGCGGAAAGAGTTGCGGCTTCACATGGCAATAAAAGCTATGGCATATTAAGTGTTATTTTACAGGTATATTACGATATTGAATATTTATTTACCGTGCATGAGCATGTTTTTACACCTCCTCCTAAAGTAAAATCAGCAGTGATTCGTTTAAGACGAAAAGAAAATTTACCCGAAAATCTGGATGAAAAACATTTTAAAAATGTGGTAAAAACAGCTTTTAATCAAAGACGTAAAACATTACGCAATGCATTAAAACCACTGCTTAATGAAAAAAACAAATTAAAAGTTGAACCTTATTTAAACCTAAGAGCAGAACAATTATCCGTAAAGGAATTTATTGAACTTGCTCAATTATTAAAGAATTAATCAAGTTAAATGCTAATTTCCTTAAAAGAAATTTATTAAAATTAACGCTTAAAATATCCTTATGGCTAAAGCAATAACTGAATCGAAAAACAAGGTTGACCTTTGCTTAAAACTGCGCAATGGGAACATTGTAACAGGCAAAAGCTTATTATCATCCATTAAATTTGCTACCAAATACGGAGTGCTGGATGTACCTATTAAAGATTTGTCTCAAATAGATTTTGGAATAATTGCATCCGCAAAAACAAAACAAAAAATTGATGCTTATGTAGATTTATTACAAACCAGCAACGAAGCTGAATGTAAGCGCACTTTTAAATCACTGTCCGATGTAGAAGTTGGCGCAATTGCAGTTTTGGCGCAGTATTTAGATACCGACCAGTGTGCTTATCCGGAATATGGCGTAGAAGCAGCCTATAATTTCTTAAAAAGCAAATACGAAATTGAAGATTTTATAACGGAAGATATCATAACGCTTTCGGGCGAATTCCGTTTCCCTGGAGTAAGTGATATAGAAACGATTGATTTGCAAACTGAGTTTGGAGAACTTTCTATACCTAGAGAAAAAATAATTTCTGCAGAAATTATTCCTCCTTCAGATGCAGAAGGTGGGAAAAGAAACTTTAAGCTGGAAGCCAACCAGCACATTTCTGCAAATGCAAATGGTGGTTGGTTAAAAACCAATATCCGTTTAAATAAAGGACAAAAATTTACTATCGAATCTAAGGGCGAGGTTGTTTTAGCCAGCCTTTCCAATCAGGCTCATAAGCCAAGCGGAAGCTATTTGCCTCCCGGAAGTGCATGGACAGCCGGTAACGATCACGACCCAAATGCTGCTCCAATTTTTGGAAATGTGATATATAAAATTGGCGAAAATACCGCAATATATAAAGCCGGCACAAAAGTTAGCACTACTGCTTATGCATCCGGTATCTTATACTTGTCAATTTACGAAACGGTATATAATACGGCAAATACCGGTCATTACAGTGTTACAGTAACCGTATAAGCTATTTTTCAATTATCTTCAAAAAGGGGTAGGCTATTGCTTAACCCCTTTTTAATTTACAATTGCTTAATTTGCCTATTAGCACTTTTTAGCTTAGGTTTGCGGGAATTTTTTCAGAAAGCATTTCATGCAATTCCAACTTACCAAAGAATATCTAAATGAGTTACGACAAGCCATTCGTGAAAACAACGAATCGTTTGTGAAAACTCAATTGCATGAACTATATCCTGCCGATATAGCAGAAATTTTAGATGAGCTTGATTTAGAAGAAGCACAATACCTCTATCGCCACTTAGAAAAAGAAGAAGCGGCAGAAGTATTGATGCAAATGGAAGAAGACATGCGAGAGCGATTTTTATCCGCACTTTCATCCGAACAAATTGCCCGTACATTTATCGACAACCTTGATTCTGATGATGCGGCAGATTTGATTTCTGAACTTCCCGAAAGCAAAAAGGAAGAAGTAATTTCTCATATCGAAGATGCAGAGCAAGCCAGCGATATTGTTGATTTATTAACCTATCCCGAAGATACAGCCGGAGGCCTAATGGCCAAAGAGCTAATTAAAGCCAATATAAATTGGAGCGTGTTTAAATGCATTACCGAAGTAAGAGCACAAGCTGAAGAAATTGATAATGTTTATACCGTATATGTGGTTGATGACAACAATGTTTTAATGGGTTTTTTACCTTTAAAAAAATTATTATTAGTACCTACTAAAACAAAAGTTCGAGAAATTTATAATCCGGATATCATCTCGGTTAAGGCAACCATGAAAAGCGAAGAAGTTGCCAATGTGATGGAAAAATACGACTTGGTAGTTTTACCAGTAGTAGATGAGCAAGGGCGACTGCTTGGGAGAATAACCATTGATGATGTTGTAGATGTGATTAAAGAAGAAGCCGATAAAGATTATCAGTTACTATCAGGTATCAGCGAGAATGTAGAAAGCTCTGACAGTGTTTGGATAATTACACGAGCACGTCTTCCCTGGCTCTTAATTGCTTTATTAGGAGGAATTATCGGTTCACAAATTATTAGCATCTACGAACCACAAATACAAATTCATCCCGAAATGGCCTTTTTTATGCCCTTGATAGCAGCAATGGGAGGAAATGTAGGAGTACAATCATCTGCTCTAATTGTACAAGCCCTTGCCAATAATTCTATTGATACAAAAGAAATATTACCCAAATTGTGGAAAGAAGTAAGTATCGGCTTAATTAACGGCATTGTTTGTTCATCTGCTTTATTGGCTTACAACTTATTTTTTAATCATACTTTTGCTTTAAGCATAACCGTAAGCGTTGCCTTAGTTACCGTAATTTTATTTGCGGCATTATTCGGCACCTTTGTTCCTTTAGCTTTAAACAAGTATAAAATAGATCCTGCCCTTGCTACCGGTCCGTTTATTACAACTACCAACGATATTATCGGCTTGTTTATTTATTTTATGATAGGCCGATTGATGTACGGAATATTCTAAATTCTTCTCACAAAACTTATTCCCAGATTATATACTTCCGATGGCTTGTTTCTATTGATATTCTGTTGATACATATAATAAATACCTACTTCATTAAACAAATTTATTTCGTAGTCAAATCCCATAAAAAAACGATTTCGATTTATATAGAGTTTACTATCAACAAAGCGGGCTATATTATTTTCGTATGCAGCAAATGGTCTTAATTGTTTAATGTTTTTCAACTTATATTTCACCGTAATTTTATTTCTCCACACCCAATCACTCCAATTGCCACTTTCAAAAGCATCGCGCACATAAAACCAATCATCTTCCATTTGATATTGTGCTAATGTACGGGCATTAAAAATAAATGGGCCTTGCTTGTGCCTAAATAATAAAGCAACAAAATATTGATGCCGGATAGCATAATTGGATGTTGGAATTTCTCTTCTTGGTATAAAAATATAATCTGCTTGAATACGCAGTTTTTTTGAAATACGATAAATTAAGCCAAAATCAGCATAGGTTAAAAAATGCTGCGAAACATTTTCTCCAAAACGGTTTTGAATTTTTAATTGCACTTCATAATCGCCTCTTTCTCGCTCAAAGGTAATATCCTGCCAGCTTTGAAAATCGCGCTCCGGAGGCTGAGCATATATACTCGTAGCAATTAATACAATTATAAAAAATATTGCATGTTTCAAACCAAACATAATTTGACCCACAAGTTAAAAATTATTTAATAAAATTTTTGCTTTCGCTTATCTTTACTCCTTTCAAAATGCGTATGCTTCGATTTATCACATTATTGTTTTTATTAATTACTGTTTTACGGCATACACAGGCTAAGAATGATTCATTAATCATTAAAAAGGTAAAAACCCCGGTTGGGTATTCACTGCGCACACACCTTGGAGGGATTTATAAACATACACCTGCTTACGAAAAAATAGGTACAATAAAAAAAACCTATGCCACTGAAATTAGTGTAATTATTCCCAAAACAGGCACACACAATTGGCATCAAGCATTTAACTATCCTGAAGTTTTTTTTTCATTGTTGTTTACCGATTATGGTAGCCCCTATCTCGGCAAAAGCATTTCTGCATTAGCCAATATACAAATGGATGCGATTAAAACAGATGCCTATTCCATTTACCTACGACTGGGCGCAGGTGCAGCTTTTATTACAGAACGTTTCGACTCGTTAACAAATCCTCAAAACGAAATAATTGGTTCTCATATAAACGATGTAAATAAAATCGGATTAGGAATAAATATAAATTTTTTATCCAACTGGCGATTTAACGGAGGCCTTTCTCTTAGCCATTTTTCGAATGGCAGTATAAAAAAACCCAATCGCGGCATTAATGTAAGATGCATTGAATTAGGAATTTCTTACATTCCTATTTTCGATAAAATAAAATCTCCGGAATTTGTTTGTAATAAACAAAGAAAAATTGGCGTTCAAAGTAAAATTGGATGGGGGCTTACCAATCAATATGAATATCCTGAAAAGATTTTTCAAGTATGGAGTGCTTCATTCGTTACTAGTATTTTTACCGGAAAATACAATTCGCTGCTAATTGGATTTGGGACAGAATACAATTGGTACATTCATCAATTAATCAATGATAATAAATCCGATTATCCCTCATTAAAAAAGGAACAAATTAGCATTATTCTTGGCGATGAATTATTGTTTGGAAAAACAGGTATTAGTTATCAAATGCATCGTGTAGTAAATAATGCTATGCAAAAAGAAAACTGGAGAACCCGAATGGGATTAAATTATTACTTTGCCGATATTGATATTAAACGATGCAGCCGAACATTTTTAGGGGTAGGTTTAATTGCCCATAAATTTACCGCTCTATATGCCGAAGCTTGTGCCGGATTTGTTTTTTAGAATTTTTTTATGAATCAAAAGATAATCTTTATTTTTTTTATCTTACTTTTTAGCTCTTGTAAAATAGCACGTTTGGTTTGGTTTAATCTTCCCGACCAAAAAGATTTTAAATACTTCCCTTCAAGAGAAATTAAAAACAATCCTTATCCTTTTTTTAAAGATACTCCGATTTCTGCAATATCTGATATAAAAGTAAAAACCAAAAACATGAAAGGAGATAGCATTCCCTTAGAAATGTTTTTGAAAAAAGAACCTGTAATAGCATTCATTATTTCTCGCAACGACAGTATTTTATACGAACGTTATTATGACAACTATTCTAAAAATGATGTTTTAACATCGTTTTCATTGTCAAAATCCTACATGTCGGCATTAATAGGCATTGCTGTTGATGAAGGAAAAATTTCAAACATTGATACGCCTATCACTGCATATATTCCCGAACTGAAAAAAAACAGAGGCTTGGAAAAAATTACTATTAAACATTTGTTGGAGCACCGCAGCGGAATAAGGTATAAAGAAATACCTTTTAATCCATTTGGTAAAATGCCTTCTTTATATTATTCCAGAAACATGCAAAAAATTTTACCCAAAATCAGAACAAAATCAGCTCCGGGCATTAAATACGAATATCAAAGCATAAATACATTTTTGTTGGGTATAATTTTAGAACGTGCAACAGGTAAAAGCCCTTCGGCTTATTTAGAAGAAAAAATATGGATTCCTCTTGGGATGGAAAGTATGGCAAGCTGGACACTCGATCGTAAAAACGGCAAAGAAAAAACTTTTTGTTGCATAAACGCACAAGCACGCGATCATTCCCGTTTTGGAACATTATACTTAAACAAAGGAAAATGGAATGGCAAACAAATAATTTCAGAAAAATGGATTATAGAATCTCTCCCATGCCAGCAAAATGATAGTGTTTACAGCTATCCTTTCCATTGGCAGGCTGGCTCTTGCGAAAGAGGAGACTTTAATGCAAGAGGCTTATACGAGCAATATATTTTTGTAGATCCCAAAACCAATTTGGTAATCGTACAAATGTGCAGAAAAAATTATTTTATAAAATTCAGCTGGCGCGATTTTTACAGAGAATTATGCGACAAAATAAACGATTTATAAAGCTAATAATTGCTTTAACACTTGATTAACTTTATCTAAATCTTTCTTTGAAAGCGCTCCCAATTTTCCAATTAATAATTCCTTTTCTAATGTAATTATTTTATCTACTCTAATTAATGATTCCTTCTTTAATCCATTATACTCATCAGGCTTGACAGAAACACTATAAGCATCCTGCCATTTAAATTGGGTTGTGATAAAACAAACTAAAACATCCTCGTTTGAAACAAATAAAATTAAAGCAGGTCGGTTTTTATTTCCTGTTAAATTAGTAAAGGGAAAGGGGACTAAAACAATATCTCCTTTTTGCATATTAAAAAGCTATTTTTTTTTCTTAGGAGATTTTGTTCTATTACCCTTATTTTGGGCATTATATTTTTCTTTAATATCGTTAACAGTATATAAATCTTCGTCTTCTGCTAAAAATTGATAGGACTTGGATTTTTTAGCCAGTTTAATTATTCCTTGCTCCAATAATTTACTTTCCATTTTATGCAATAAAAAATCTGCGAAGTCAGAAACTTCCTGCAATTGGCTTTCATTAAGTTTATTTAATTGCTCAATTGTTTTTTTTATCAAATTTTTTCTTGTCATGTTTTACTACAAGGCATTTATCTTATCTACATAAGTAATTACTTTTTCGCCAAGTTCTTCTTTAATGGCAGCAAAATGCTTTTTCATTTCGCTTCTGTTTTTAATGTATTTAGAAGCATTGGTACGATGAATTAAATCGTTTGCTAAATCTGCTACTTCATCCACAATAAGTTCAACTTCTTTTTCGTTTTTGCCTTTGTTGTTTAATAATGAAATATAACACTCATCAATTACATCACCTAATAAACCATTAATGTTTCTTTTTAATTCTCTGCGATTAGTCATAAATTTAGTTTTTAAATATGGCACAAAAGTACTCAATTTTTATTTAGCGCTCATTCTAATGCGCCAGTCAATAGGATAATAATTGTTTATGCGATTTTTCAGCACTTTAGCCCAACCTAAAGGTATTTGTTCATAGCAAAATAGTGTCCAGCCTTCTTTTTCTGTTTTTTCTAATTTAAGTTCATCTTTTCGCAAATAGGTAATAGCTTCATCATAACTTAAATTTTGTTGTAGAAAATTTCCTTTGTTTATAATGGTACTTAATGCCAAATGATGCGATGGTATAAACTCTTTAGCATTCAATTTTCCTGTTTCTATTCCGGCATAGCGCACATTCAAATTTTCAGAAAGAAAAATTAAATCATCAAAAAATAATTTTGGAAAGGCTACGCTCACTTCTTGTTTTTGAAAAAACAGGTAGTCCGTTGAATTTACCAGAAACTTACTCAACTGTGCAGATGTTTTTTTATCGCTAATTGTAATACGATTTTTTTTAGATACACGCCAAAATAGTTCTGTGTGATTTACTTTCTTTAAACAGGCAATATAAAAACCTTCACCTTTAATTTTATGCGGATAAAACTGATAGCCGTATTTGCGTTTTTCTATTCCCGGAAATTGTGTTATGGGTATTTCAATATGTTCAAAATTGCCGCTTTGCAAAAGCTTTTCAATTTGCAATTCGTTTTCTGATGCTTCGTAGGTGCAGGTGCTGTAAATTAAATAACCTTCAGGTTTAATAATCTCCTCAATTGCTTCTAAAATTCTTGATTGGCGGGCTACGCATAGATTTACATTTTCATTGCTCCACTCGTTTATGGCTTCTTTATCTTTTCTAAAAAGTCCTTCTCCGGAGCATGGTGCATCTACCACCACTACATCAAACTGATAATTTAATTTTTTAAAATCTTCTGAATCGTTATTGGTTACAATAAAATTGGGTTTTCCCCATTTCATTAAATTTTCTGTCAGCACTCCTACTCTGCTGCGAATAACCTCATTGCTAAGCAATAAACTTTTATCGTTTAATAAAGATAACAAATGCGTAGATTTGCCTCCCGGTGCTGCACATAAATCGAGTACATGCAATTCTTCTTGTTCAAATAAAAGATTATTAAAAACTTGCTCTAAAAACATGGATGAGGCTTCCTGCACATAATAAGCTCCTGCATGTATTAGCGGGTCTAATGTAAAAAGCGGGCGATGTTGTAAATACACTGCACTATTGCACCAGGCAACTCTTTCATTGTTTCTCCACTCATGATTTTCAGGAAATTTATCGGCATTAAAACGAACACTAACAAGCGCATCTCCTTGCAGTGTTTTTAAAAAAGCATCTGCATCATTTTTAAGTAATAATTTTACTTTTTCGATAAAGGAGTCCGGAAAAATCATCATCCAAATGTAATGGCAAAACTTATAAATAG
>CALKJP010000119.1 GCA_937995645.1 uncultured Bacteroidia bacterium | reverse complement strand
TTGCGTAAGTTTACTACTTATTTATCCTAACATTACTTTTCATGATATAGCAAGTTCACTTCTTGCAGCATCTGCATCGTTTATCGGAATTATTATCGGTATTGTTGCATGGATGCGTGGTTTCCCATCTGCTCGTTATTACTTTTTTGCATATTCTTTTATGCTTGCCGGTATAATTATATTTGTATTAAAAGATTTGGCATTACTTCCATCAAATAATATTACCGAATATATCATGCATTTTGGTTCAGGTATTGAAATGGTATTATTATCCTTAGGTTTAGCCAATAAATACAACAAGCTGAAAAAAGCCAACGAAGAAGCACAAGAAAAAATAATTGAAAATTTAAAAGAGATTCAAACATTGCAAGATAAAACCAATCGCGAGCTGGAAGAAAAGGTAATACAGAGAACCCAAGAAATTCAAAAACAAAAAATATTAATTGAAGAAAAACAAAAAGAAATAGTAGATTCTATAAATTATGCCAAAAGAATTCAATTTGCATTACTCGCAAATAAAGAAATTATTGAGAAAAATACTGTTGAATCATTTATACTATTTAAACCCAAAGATATTGTAAGTGGCGATTTTTACTGGACTTCTGAATCAAATAATGCTTTTTATCTTGCATGTTGCGATTGTACCGGACATGGAGTTCCCGGAGCATTTATGTCAATTTTAAATATGAGTTTTTTAAATCAGGCTGTTGTAGAAAAAGGAATTGATTCACCCGAAAAAATATTAAATCATGTTCGAGCTCAAATTACCGAAAGAACAGAATTGGGGAATGATGGTATGGATGCAACCTTAATTAAAGTAATTGAAAGAAAGTTATTTTATGCTTCTGCAGTTAACAAACCATTATTAGTGCGCAATAATGAATTAACTGAATTATCAGCAGATAAAATGCCGGTAGGAAAAAGTCATAATACTAATTCGTTTAATTTGTACGAGCAAGAAATATTAAAGGGCGATATTTATTATTTTTACACAGATGGATATGCAGATCAATTTGGCGGTGAAAAAGGGAAAAAGTTAAAAAACGCGAGATTGAAAGAATTAATATTAAACATTAGCCATAAGCCTTTAAAAGAACAAGAAAGCTTTTTAAGTAACTTTTTTGAAAATTGGAAAGGCCATAACGAACAAGTAGATGATGTTTGTTTAATAGGTATAAAGTTTTAGATGCTGAGCGTAGCGAAGTCCCGCTAATTCGGGAATGTTTGTTTAATAGGTATAAAGTTTTAGATGCTGAGCGTAGCGAAGTCCCGCTACTGCGGGAATGTTTGTTTAATAGGTATAAAGTTTTAGATGCTGAGTATAATCCGTGAATTGTTTAAGAAAGCATGTTTGATACGAATGTAAATTAAAATAATATGAAAATAGCTTTAATTGGATACGGCAAAATGGGTAAAGAAATCGAACAGATTACTTTATCGCGCGGACACGAAATTTTTTTGAAAATATGTGCTGAAAATTTGCACGAATTTACCATTGAAAATTTAAAAAAAGCCGATGTTGCTATTGAGTTTACTACTCCCGATGCAGCGCTAAAAAATATATTCACTTGCATTGATGCGGGAGTACCGGTTGTTGTTGGAACAACGGGCTGGAATATGCATCTAAAAGAAGTTAAAGACTATTGCCAAAAAAATAATGGTACCCTTTTATATGCCTCGAATTTTAGTGTTGGGGTAAATTTGTTTTTTGCATTAAACAAATATCTTGCAGAATTAATGGCACCTTACAATCAGTATAACGTTATTATGGAAGAAATACATCATACACAAAAACTGGATGCGCCAAGCGGTACGGCAATAAGTTTAGCAAACGATATTTTAGCTGTACATCCCACTAAGAAGCAATGGAGTTTAGAAAAAAATGATGCTGAAAATTTATTTATCAATGCAAAGCGTATAAATTCTGTTCCGGGAACCCATAGTATTAAATATTCATCTGAAATTGATGATATTGAAATAATTCATACAGCACATAATAGGAAAGGATTTGCTACAGGAGCTGTTATTGCAGCAGAATGGATTTTAGGTAAAAAAGGGGTATATACCATGAATGATGTACTAAATATTGCAAAATAATATGGAAATTATTTTTTTAATTATCGGAATTTTAATAGGCGCAGTTGCTGCTTGGTATTATGCTAAATCGCAAAAATCAGATAATTCGGAATTAAAACATTTAAACGAAAAATTAATAGAGGAAGAAAAACAAATAATTATTTTACAAACCCAGAATGATAATTATAAAAATGAAATAGCTAAGCTGGCTAAAGAAATACAGGAAGAAAAAGAAAATCATCAATCCATTTTAGCGGCTGAACGCTCTAAATATGAAAATGAATTATCGCAGTTGCGGAATGATTATATCGAATCTGCCAAAAAACTAGAAAGCGCAAGAACTCATTTTCAAAATCAAGAACAAAAAATAAAAGAACAAAAAGAAGAAATTGAAAACCTTCATAAAAAATTAACACTCGAATTTGAAAATATTGCCAATAAAATTTTAGATGAAAAATCGCAAAAGTTTACCGAACAAAACAAAAATAATCTAGACATAATCCTTAATCCATTAAAAGATAAAATAAAGCAATTTGAAGAAAAAGTAGAAAAAGCATACAGTGAAGAAACTAAAGAACGCATATCGCTAAAGGCAGAGATAAAACACTTAATGGAATTAAATCAAAAAGTAAGTGAAGAAGCAAATAATTTGGTAAAAGCATTAAAAGGAGATACTAAAAAACAAGGTAATTGGGGTGAAGTAATTTTAGAAAAAGTATTAGAGCGTTCAGGATTAATTAAAGGACAAGAATATCAAACACAATTTAGTACAAGCAATATAGACGGAAACAGAATACAACCCGATGCAGTTGTTTTTTTGCCGGATAATAAACATGTTATTATTGATTCGAAAGTTTCATTAATTGCATACGAATCATTTGTAAATGCTGAAAACGAAAACGACAAAAGCCGTTTTTTAAAAGAGCATGTAAATTCTGTTAGAAATCATGTAAAACAATTAAGCGAAAAAAATTATCAAACTTCACCCGATTTAAACACTCCTGATTTTGTTTTATTATTTATGCCCATCGAATCGGCATTTAGTGTAGCTATTCAGGGCGATCAAGATTTGTTTGCTTATGCATGGGATTTAAAAATTGTTATAGTAAGTCCTTCTACATTACTGGCCACATTAAGAACCATAGCATCGATATGGAAACAAGAACGACAAACTAAAAACGCTATTGAAATTGCACGACAAAGTGGGGCATTGTATGATAAATTTGTATCATTTTTAAATGATATTGAAAAAATAGGCAAAAGTATTGATGCTACTAAAAATGCCTATGATGATGCCATGAACAAACTAAAAACCGGTTCCGGTAACTTAATAAAACGAGCATCCGATATTCAAAAACTGGGAGCAAAAACTCAAAAACAAATTCCTGATAAATTTATTTCTGATGATGATTTAACTTCTATCTCAACAAATGAAGATGCTTAATTTATACAGATATCTGATCGTTGTTTTTGTTGCTGTTTTAGTAGTTTCATGTGCGGGAAATAAACGTATAAGTAATACCAATTATGCATTTTTATATAAACCTGTAAAAGAGTTAAATCCCGAATTTATTGTTTACCATCTAAACGCAACTACATCCCGAATTTATTTCAGAGTTCCTAAAAAAGAAATTGGTTTTAAAAAACTATCGGTTGATGAAGATGAAAGTGCCAGATTACGTTTAGGCACAAAACTTTTTTCATCAAACAATAATCAGGTAGCTGTTGATACAGCATCAGTTTTTTATACAAAAAATATAAATGATGTTGTAACAATAAATGGAATATCTTATTTGATTGATTCTTTAGATATTCGAGTTCAGATGGGGGCAAAATATTCCTTACAAATTATGTTTACCGATTTAAATCAAAGTAAGTTTTATAACTATTTAATCAATATCGAAAAGTCGAGTATAAATAATCGTCAGCAGTTTAGGATTACTGATGAAAACCAACTTTTACAATTTAGTTATTACTTGAATATTGATGATTTAGTTTATTTGGAGCATCATAAAAATCCTGCTAAACTTTTTGTACGCTATTACAAAAGAGAGTTCCCTCTAGCTGCACCGGCTTTTGCTACTACCAGTTATCAGCCTTTTAATTATAAAGCTGACAGTGTATTTGTTTTAAGTTCAAACAATAATTTATTTCAATTTACTCCTGCAAAAGAAGGTTTTTATCATATACAATGCGATAGTATAAATGATAAAGAAGGAATAACATTTTTTGTTTTTGGTAAAAATTTCCCGGAAGTAAGCTCTCCTGAAAATCTTTTGGAACCATTGCGTTTTATCACAAGTCGTGATGAGTATGATGATATAAAAATGGCTGAAAATGTAAAAATGCATGTAGAAAAATTTTGGATCAATGCGGGAGGTAGTCCTGAACGGGCTAGAGAATTAATTAAAAAATACTATGGCAGAGTATATCAAGCCAATTTGTTATTTTCGTCATACAAAGAAGGCTGGAAAACAGACAGAGGAATGATATTTTTAATTTTTGGAATACCCAATATCGTAAACAAAACAAGTTCTTCTGAAATTTGGATATATGGTGAAGAAAATAATATGATGTCGCTACACTTTACCTTTTACAAAGTTATTAATCCATTTACAGATAATGACTACATATTAGACAGATCAATAATTTATAAAAATAACTGGTATCGAGCTGTTGAAAGTTGGCGACAAGGAAGAATATATTAATTTTTTATGAAAGAAAATTTTAAAAGAGAAAAAAGCAAAGATAAAAATGATTTTATAGTTGGTTTCAGACCCATAATAGAAGCTATTAAATCAGGTAAAGAATTAGATAAAGTTTTTATTCAAAATGGTTTGCAAAGCCCTTTGTTTAAAGAGTTAATGGGATTGTTAAAAGAAAAATATATTCCATATCAATTTGTACCTATTGAAAAACTAAACAGAATAAACCGAATAAATCATCAAGGCGTTGCTGCCAGTTTATCGCAAGCAAGTTTTTATAAGATTGAAGATTTATTGCCCGAAATATTTGAAAAAGGAAAAACCCCATTATTGTTAATACTCGACAGAATTACAGATGTGAGAAATTTTGGAGCTATTGCCCGATCTGCAGAATGCGCAGGAGTTAATGCCATAATTATTCCTTTTAAAGGTGGAGCAAGTATTAATTCAGATGCACTTAAAACATCGGCAGGTGCGCTACATAAAATTAAAGTATGCAGAGAGCATAATTTAAAAGATACCATTGATTATTTAAAAGAGAGCGGAATTAAAATAATTGCCTGCACCGAAAAAGCATCCGATTATTTTTATCAGGTAGATTACACAGAGCCTACTGCTATTATAATGGGTTCTGAAGAAAATGGAATTTCAGATGAATATTTAAAACGAAGCGATAAGCGTGTTAAAATCCCAATGCTTGGTACAATAGAGTCGTTAAATGTATCAGTTGCTACCGGTATTATTTTATTTGAAACAGTAAAGCAGCGCATAAATCAATAAATGAAATTGCAAACACGCATTAATTGGTATTTATTATTTCTGATTATAGCAGGAGCTTTTATTCGATTTTATAATCTTGGAAATCTTTCTTTATCTAATGATGAACTAAGTGCACTTAGCAGATTACAATTTAATAATTGGAATGAAATTTTTAATTATGGTGTAGGAATCGATTATCATCCGGCAGGAATTCAGTTTTTATTATATGTTATCACTTCTTTTTTAGGGTTTTCAGAATTTGCAGTAAGAATACCTTTTGCAGTAATGGGCATACTGTCAATTATATTGATTTATCAAATAGGTAAAATTTGGTTTAATAAACATGTTGGTTTAATTGCAGATGCATTTCTTACATTTTTAGAATTTCCAATTTTATATAGTCAAATTATCAGGCCATATAGCAGTGGACTTTTCTTTTCGCTTGCAATGGTATATTGCTTAACTAAGCTTTTAAATTCTGAGTCTAAAAATAAAATTGCATACATGCTTGGCTATACTTTATTTACTGTAGCATGTATGTATAATCATTATTTCAGTTTTTTATTTGCTGTCCTTGTAGGTTTTACAGCCTTGTTAATTGGAAATGAAAAAAGAGTATATATCTTTTTCGGAGGAATAATTTCTATTCTACTTTTTCTTCCTCACATGCAAATGACTATCTATCAATTGTCGAAAGGAGGATTGTCTGATTGGCTTGAAATGCCTGATAGTTCTATACTCTATGAACATTTATTTTATATTTTCAATGAATCATGGATAATAGTGCTATTTATAATTATATCGCTTATAATAAGCCTCTTTTTAAATAAAGAGCTTTTTAAACAATATAATACATTTCGAATTATTCCAATTTGTTGGTTTATTATCCCTGTATTTATTGCATACTTTTATTCAAAATATATCAATCCTGTTTTTCAGCATTCTATTTTAATTTTTTCGTTTCCGTATCTAATTCTTTTTATTTCTTCATTTATAACATTATCTAATTCAAAATGGTTTACCGTACAGTTTATTGCAATTTCAATTATTCTGATAACTTCCACATTGCTTGAAAAAAGATATTATACATCAACGCATTTTGCACAGTTTAAAGAAGTAAGTAATACACTTTGTATGTTACAACATAAGTTTGGAAATGAAAAAATTACATTTACTTGTAATGTGCACAATCCATACTATATTCAGTATTATCTGAAGAAACACAATTGTAAAATTGATTTTAAGTCCTATGAATTTTTAAATTGTGGAAATGATATTGTAAAAATGCGAGAGATAGTAGCAGATGCTAAAACACCCTATTTTCTTCATGTCTGGATAAATCATTTTGATCCGTATGAAGTTCATGAAGAATTGAAAAAAAAATATAATAAGGTAAAAGTAATTTCCTTTTATAATGCAGAAATTCGTTTGTACTATAATGATGAAAAAGATAAAAATGAAAAAAGTAAAATTATTTTTAGTTCAATAAACAGCTTTGAAAAAGAATCGCATTTTTGGAGTGGCAATGAAAATACTATTCAAAATGATATTACTGATTCTTTGAATAAAGTTTGTATTGTTGACAGGATTAATCCATACAGCCCTAATTTTAATGCAAAAGTTAAAGACGTATTTTTAAATAATAAAAAGCATGTTGTAATTAAAGCATATTGTTTTTTAGAAGATAATGCTTCGCTAAATCTTGTTATTGATTTTTTAAGAGATGGTAAAAGCTACGAATGGTATGGTCCTTTAATACAAAATTATACTAATGATAGAAATGTGTGGAAGGAAATTGTTATAGTTAAAAAACTTCCTAAAATTGCACTTCCCGAAGATGATATAAAAATTTACTTCTGGAATTCAGGTAATATTCCGGTAAAGATAGACAATGTTTCTGTAAGTATTTTTGATGATACAGATTACAGTTGGTAATTATTTTATTTTTTCTTTACACGTTTTAGAGTAAGTAAATTCATTGGATTTATTTCTAACCCTTCGATATTTTTTGGGTGAAATTTAATGGCTTCATCATAATATAAATTAACTATTGGAGCTTCTTCTACAATTATTCTATCCATTTCCTGATATAACTCAATGCGTTTGTTATAATCTAAAGTTTGCTTAGCAGTTTCATAAAGTTTATCGTATAAACGATTGTTGAAATGGGTATAATTAGGCCCAATAGGTGCAAAATTTTTGCTGTAAAATAATGCCAGATAGTTTTCAGCATCGGGATAGTCGGCCACCCACGATTTTCTGAAAAATTGCAATTTACCTCTTGCCGCACTTTCACTATGTATGGCAGCTGGCAGTACTTCAATTTTTATTTTAATTCCAATATCGTTTAGTTGTTTTTGAATATATTCGCTCAAGTCTAAGTATGCCGATGTTGTACTTAATGTTATTTCCGGCAAACCTTTACCATCGGGGAAACCGGCTTGATATAATAAGTCGCGTGCTTTATCGGGGTCATATCTATATCCTTTTACTTTTGCAGGATCAAAGCCCGGCATGCCCATTGGTATAAAGCCTGCATGTGCCGGTTGTCCAATGTTATTTCTTAAATAGCGAACCATTTCTTCGCGGTTAAAGCCATAATTAATTGCCTGCCGGATTTGTTTTATACGCAATGGTGAGTTTTTAATTTTTTCATTTCTCTCATCAAGATAAAATGCAATGTAATCGGTTTTTAAAAATGGAACTTTTCGTAATTCAAGTTTGTCTTTGTAAGTATCTTTAAGTTCGCCTTGTTGAGTTAATAATTCATCTTTGTAGCTTCCATCTAAGCCGGATAATAAATCAAAGTCTCCACGAATAAAGGAGAGAAATTCTGAGTGACGATCTTTAATAAACGAAATTGAAACAGCATCTAAATATGGAAGTGTATTTCCGGATTCATCTTTTTCAAAATAATTTTCATTTTTTACTAAAACTAATTTTACACCTTCTTTCCATACTTTAAATTTAAATGGGCCTGTTCCTACCGGATTTGAACGAAAATCTTCACCGTATTTTTCTACTACTTCATGAGGTACAACACTGCAATATTGCATGGTGAGGATTCCCAAAAATGGAGGAAAGGCATTTTTTAGAATAATTTTTAAAGTAGTGTCATCCACAGCAATAAACCCGCTGTAATCACTTTTTTCTGTAAAATCCACATCGTTAAAAATCCATGCTCCGGGCGATGCCAGTTTAGGATCAATAATTCTATAAAAGCTATTTACAAAATCCTGAGCAATTACTTTTCTTCCTTTTCCTTCTGGGAAAACAGGGTGGTCGTGAAAATATACATCATCTCTTAAAATAAAGGTATATTCTTTGCCATCGTCAGAAATTTTCCACGATTTTGCAATGGCAGGAATTACTTCCAAATTTTCATTCATTTGAACCAGACCGTTAAATAATTGGTTTACGGCCATGATATTTTCAAAATTTCTTGCAAAAGCAGGGTCTAAAGAAGAAATACCAATAGCTTCGTTTATTTTAAAAATGTTTAAGTTTTCATTATCGGATTTTGAAGTAGAAGTATCTTTAGATGAACAAGCTGTTAACCCGAAAAGTAAAACAACGGAAAGCGATAAACAAAAAACATTTTTCATAAAAACAGATTATATTTAATGAGTGAATATACTAAAGCCTTTCTTTATATAATTTGATAATTAGTCTTTATTATCAACACTTTTTTTAACATCTTATTTTTTTGTGATGAGCGGTATCTTTTTTATCTTTTAATCGCTTATCTTTGAAAGACAAACCAAAATCAATTTAGCCATGAAAAAACGAATACTATTTTTTGGAGCTATCACATGCATTTTTTTAATGTATGATGTAAAAGCCCAAATTACAATTAATGATTCTCATTTTCTTCAAATAGGAAGTAAGGTGTATCAGGTAACCGATACATTACCAGCTAATCCTAATATTGGTCCTTCAGGTCCAAATCAATCATGGACATTTACAAATTTAAACTTGCATACTTTTGATTCTATTGAAGCTGTAAATCCTGCCAGTACTCCTTCAGGTGCTCAATTTCCAACTTCTAATGTTGCTTTAATTCAGCAAGGAAGTAATTATGTTTATTTTAATAATTCAAGTACCGAATTAAATTTATTAGGAGTTACAGTACCATCATTTAATCTTACTTTACCTTATAGTAATCCTGAAAAAGTTTTAGTATATCCTAGTACATATCTTACTACGTATTCCGATACTGCAGTTGCTCAGATAGTATTTCCCGGAGCCTTATTACAAATACCTTTTGATTCAGTAAAGTTTAAGCAAATAAGATACAGGGTAGGAATGGTTGATGCTTATGGAAGCTTAACAACCGATGAAGGTACTTTTAATAATACCTTAAGATTTAATGATACGATTATACAAATAGATTCAGCTTGGGG
>CALKJP010000118.1 GCA_937995645.1 uncultured Bacteroidia bacterium | reverse complement strand
AAATTATACGGAAATAGAAGTAGCAAAAAGCATTGAACATTGTATTGCTTTTTCTGTATTTAATGCAAATAAGGAACAAATAGCTTTTGCACGTGTAATTACCGATAGGTTTACTTTTGCTTATTTGTCGGATGTGTTTGTAGTTAAAAGTGAAAGGGGCAAAGGCATTTCAAAACATTTAATGGAGTATATTTTATCGCATCCGCACTTGCAGCAATTAAGGCGCTTTATGTTAGCCACCTTAGATGCGCATGGTTTATATGCTCAATTTGGTTTTAAACAAATAGCCCATCCTGAGCGTTTGATGGAAATAAATAATTCCAAATTTTATGATCCGATAGATGAATAAAACTGTTTTAATTACCGGAGCTTCCACCGGAATAGGAAGAGAAACCGCTTTGTATTTTGCACAAAATGGTTGGCATGTAGCTGCAACCATGCGCAATCTGGATAAAGAATCCGAGCTACAGAAAAATCCGAATATTCAACTTTTTCAGTTAGATGTAACAAACACTTCTTCTATAAAACAAGCTGTTGAAGCAATTATTAAAACCTTTGGCAAAATAGACGTGTTGGTAAACAATGCCGGATTTTCAGTTACCGGAATTTTTGAAGGTGTTTCAGATGAAGATTTAAAACGCCAGTTCGATACCAATGTGTTCGGTTTAATGAAATTAACTAAAGAGGTGTTGCCTCACATGCGTCATCAAAAATCAGGTTGTATTATTAATATAAGTTCAATTGCAGGTAAATTAGCATTGCCCTTGTTTAGTGTTTATCATGCTACCAAATTTGCGGTAGAAGGTTTTTCTGAATCATTGCAGTACGAATTAAGACCATTTAATATTAAAGTAAAATTAATAGAGTCGGGAATTATTTATACCGATTTTTACGAGCGTTCAATGATATTGGCTAAAAAAGATGATGTAAAAGAATATGAAGTATTTTTTAAAAAAGTTAAAAAAATGATGGATAAATCATCCGGATTAAGCGGCTCTAAAGCTATTGTAGTTGCCAAAGAAATTTATAAAGCTGCTCAATCCGATAATTATCGCTTACGATATCCAATAGGAGGAGGCGCAGTTCCAATTTTATTTTTAAGAAAAATTTTACCGGGAAGATTATTCCGTAAAGTTGTTTACACCTTAATGTACAGATAATTGCTGCGCTGGTCTAAACATATTATTGTTGGTATAACATTGATTAGTGTTGTGTGTATTTTTCTGGCATCGCATTTAGGATTCGATTATAATTTCGAAAATTATTTTCCAAAAGGCGATCCGGAGCTGGAGTTTTTTCTTGATTACCGTGAGAAATTTGATAACGATAATGATTATGTACTGGTTGGATTAAAAAACAATGCCGGAATTTTTCAAAAAGATTTTCTTGCAAAAATTACAGCACTTAGCGATTCGTTAAAAGAAATACCTTACATAGAAAGTGTAACTTCCCCTATCAATTTAAAACAAATTATAATTGGTCCGTTAGGGCCTATTGAAGTTCCCTATTTGCATCCCGATGAGGAAGAGCGCTATTTAGATGACTCCATAAAAGTGTATTCCAATAAAGAATTGGTAGGAACTTTTTTTGCGCCACAAGGCAAAGCGGTAACCATACTTTTAAAAACAGCTTACAATCCTTCTAAAGAAAAATCGGATATAATAGCTGAAGCCGTAAAAAAAACAGTTTCAAAATTTCAATTTGACGAGTACCATATTGCCGGAAAAGTAATAGCACAAAAAGTATACATTGATAAAATGCGGTTGGAATTGATGGTGTTTATTTCTATTGCTATTTTGTTAATTATCATTTTCCTGTACCTTGCATTTAAAGCTGCATGGACTATTCTAATTCCTTTGGTGGTGGTATTTATTTCGGTGTTGTGGTTATTGGGCTTTATGCAAATTACCAATCAACCCATTGATTTATTAATGACATTAATGCCTACCATTATGTTTGTGGTAGGAATGAGCGATGTAGTGCATATAATAACCCGCTATGTTGAAGAATTACGCATTGGCAGAGATAAGCGTGAAGCTTTAACCATTACCATTAAAGAAGTTGGACTGGCTACATTTTTCACTTCGTTTACCACGGCAGTCGGATTTATTTCGCTTATCAGCATTAAAATAAAACCGGTGCAACAATTTGGCTGGTACATGGCAGCGGGTGTATTTTTTGCATTTATAGTGGCCTTTACTTTTTTGCCTTCCATTTTATTGCATTTAAAAACACCTCGTGTAGCAGCTAAAAGTATTCACAGTGTTTACTGGAATAAAATTTTAAGAGCGCTGTTTGTTTGGATAATCAGAAATCAAAAGAAAATAGTAACAGTTTTTACCTTGCTTGTAATTATTGCATTTATTGGTATTTCCAGAATAGAAATTAATAATTACATATTGGAAGATTTGCGCGAAAGCGATCCGCTAAAAAAAGATTTTGTGTATTTCGAAGAAAATTTTTCGGGTGTTCGTCCTTTCGAAATGTATGTAAAATCAGCCGATACAAGCAAATCGCTCTTATCATTGGCAGCACTAAATGAAATAGAAAAAGTCCAAAATTTTCTGGAAACGGAATATGGAACCGGTTTTATTGTTTCGCCTGTTACATTGGTAAAAACAATAAATAAAGCAGTAAATGGGGGAGGAGCAACATTTTATAAATTGCCCGATAATGAAGAAGATATGGAACGAATAAGTTTATTTATTCAAAAGTTTAAAAAACGTAAAGAATTTGCATCGCTCATTACTGCTGATAATACAGAAGCACGCATTACCGGAAAAATGCATGATATGGGAAGCAAAAACGTAGCAGTAAAAAATCAGGCGCTCGAAAAATTTATTGCAGAAAATGTAAATCAAAAAATCATATCATATCAATTAACCGGAAGTGCCTATTTAATTGATAAAAACAATGCTTATCTGGCAAGAAATCTGGTAGGAGGATTAGCAATTGCATTTTTAATTATTGCGCTGTTAACAGCCATATTTTACCGTTCTTATGTTATGGTTTTAATTGCGCTTATTCCTAATTTGATTCCATTAATTTTAATTGCAGGTATTTTAGGTTTTGCAGGTATTTATCTTAAAATTTCAACCGGAATTATTTTTACCATTGCTTTTGGTATTGCCGTAGATGATACCATTCATTTTTTAAGTAAGTTGAAAATTGAACTCGATAAAGGGAAAAGTTTGGTGTATGCTGTAAAGCGCACATTTCTTTCAACAGGAAAAGCCATTATTATTACTTCTATCATTTTATGCGGTGGATTTTTATCTTTAATTCTTTCAAGTTTTGAAGGAACTTTCCTTGTAGGTTTATTTATTAGTTTAACCTTATTTTTTGCAATAATAGCTGATTTATTTTTACTCCCAATCCTGCTATTTGCATGGTATAAACCTAGAAGAATTGTTTAGTATTGCTTATAGTTTAATTTGAGATTTGTAGAAACTAATAGAAATTAATATAGATTGCTTGTTTTAATGATTTCAAAAATTGCAGATTTCAGATTTGAAAATTCTAAATTTTAAAAACCATTAAAGTCTTTATTATTTCATTTACACATTTTCAAATTATCTCATTATCAAATCAACTAATGGCTAATGGCTCTTTTACTAAATAACTCATCATCAAATTATCAAATCACTAACTATCAATTTTCCTGCAAATTAATTTCATAATTGTTATTTGATGTTTTAGAATGAAGTTCAAAGAATAAACCTACTTGTAGAAAATCTCTTCCTGTTTCATCGTTTATGCGGTAATCAAACTGATGTAAGTACCCAAGCATGAAGGTGATATTTTTTGCAGGTTTGTAATTAAAATTAGCAGCTACACGATTACGTTCAAAATAAGGAACAAAATTGGTAAAAAATATTTCATTACTAAATCCTATCAAGAAAGGTTGATATGATTCTCTCAACTTACCTATTGGATAAGATAATCCGATTCTAAAGCGGAAGCGGTTTCTATATCCTCTATCTTTTATAAATCGCATTTCTGAACGATAACGGTGTTCTATACGCAATTTGCCAATATTTTCAAAAAAAATCAATTGCGGCCAAATACGAAATTCATTACTGTTTTTGGGGGTAACAAAATCACCCCCTTCTGCATAAGTCTGGTAGGAACCCGCACCAATAGCGGCACTTGCATTTTCATGAAAACAATAGTTTAGCCATCCTTTGTATTCATAATAATGAAAATGATCGTAAAATTTAAGTGAACGCAACTGTCCTTCGGCATTGGCATCCCATTTAGAATTTAATTTATAACGCACGTTTAAAATATTCCAGCTACCTAAATCAAATTGCTGTGCATTGCTATCTATAAACAATAAAATCAGTGTTGTAACAATAAAATTTCGCATTTTACATATAGAAGTTGGAATAAATACGATGTATATATTTCAGGTAATATTGATAAAACTATTTAAACTTTGCAATTACTTTAATATTTATAAGTCGCCCTGTAAGATAGTTAGGCACAGCATATCGGTTATTGTAAATATCTTTTACCCACAAATAAGAAACGGTATTGTTTACACCCAGCAGGTTAAATACTTCGGCACTCAACCAAAGGCTATTAAAGTGTTTGTATTCACGTTTTTGTTTTTGTGCTTTTTCTTCGCCTAATATCTGGTAAGAAAAACCGATATCTACTCTGCGATAAAATGGCATGCGTAAGGTGTCTCTAAAGCGGTCGTTGGTAGGTGGTCCAAATGGGTATCCGGTTCCAAAATACAATCCCAAATGCATTTTAAAATCGGGTAATTTTGGGATATAATCCTGAAAGAAAATACCTGCTGTTACGCGCTGGTCGGTTGGGCGGGGTATATATCCGGGAAAAAATGTTGCACTATCTGTAATTATATTATTTGTTGTATAGCCCGGGCGTATAACTTCTCCATCGGAGTTGTAATAAAGGGTGTACGAATCGTTGGTTAAATCTTCTTTTGCTTGCATGATTGAAAGGCTAAACCATGATTCTACACCTTTTACAAATTCTCCGTTTACTTTAAAGTCAGAACCTATTACATAACCAATGGCATTGTTTTGTGCGTAATAACGTATGCGCACATTGTCGTATTCGTAAGGAACAAGATGGTCTAATTTTTTATAATACAATTCGGTAATAAACTTAAATGGCCTCCCCCAGGCATAAAAATTATAATCGCTGCCCAACACAAAATGGATGGAGCGTTGTGCTTTCAGATTGGGATTAACTTCTCCCTGAAAATTTCTCAACTCGCGGTAAAATGGTGGCTGATAATAATAGCCCGTAGAAAAACGGAACAATACATCGCGCTCCCAGTTTGGAATAATAGAAAAAGTGGCACGAGGGCTTACTAAAAACTGATTGTTTAAATCCCAGTAATTGGTTCTGAAACCTACGGTAATATTGTATCGGGTAGAATCGCCAAGTTCCCAGGTATTTTGTGCATAAGCCGTATAGCGATTACTTTGCAGGGCAATTTTTGCTTTTACCACATCTTGCAGTAAAATCATGTTTGAAGGATGCTGAGGAATGGAATAATCCGCAGAATCTATCATGGTCCATTCGCTAAGTTTATCATCAATTATTTCGTGCTGATAGCGCGCACCCCATTGAAAAAATTTATTTTCCTTATCTAAATAACCTTTATGCTCCATGCTGAAAACATTTGCCTGAAGCTGATTGCGGGCATGCTGCAAAAATGTTCCTACACCACGGTTAAATTTTACTTCACCAAAATCATCTTTACTGATGTCTTTTTCCAATTCATCTAACCAATATTGACCCTGTATGTCAAATCCTTCGCTTTCGTTTGACTGAAATGCAGAAGCAATGTATTTAAGTGTTAAGCCCGGCTTTACTTTATTGATGGCCGATACAGCCCCCATCATGGTATTGAATTTGTCTTTTTCTTCGCCATCAAAATAAACGGTTAATCGCAAGGCTTCGTTTACATGTCCAAATTCAGTCTCGCGGTTTTTAGGAATAAAGCGATAGGTGTTGCGGGAAATATTACCTAAAAAATTTAGTTCCCATTTATCGTTCATATCGTAGGTAATAAATGTTTGAACATCGGTAAAGTTGGGGCGATAATCTCCCGAAGTTTCCAATGAGTTTAAAAGATATTGGTTTGCTTTGTGTCGAACGCCTAGCTGATACGTTAAGCGGTAATTTTTGGTTAAACCTTCTACATGTGCCGAGCCGCCCAGTAAACTGGCAGATGCTGTACTGCTAAACTCCATGGGTTTGCGATACTGAATATCTAATACCGATGACATTTTATCGCCATACTTAGCATCAAATCCACCGGATGAAAATAAAATTCCTGAAACCATATCGCTGTTTACAAAGCTAAGTCCTTCCTGTTGTCCGGCACGTATCAGTAAAGGGCGAAAAATTTCAATATCGTTTACATACACCAGATTTTCATCAAAGTTGCCACCTCTTACGGAATATTGAGATGTTAATTCATTATTGGAACTTACTCCCGGCAAAGTTTTCAAAATAGCTTCTACACCACCAGTTGCACTTGGTAAAGCCGTAATTACTTTTGGGTCGATACGTTGTAAGGGCCTGCTGCGTGTCATTTCATCTTCGATTGTAACTTGACCAATAGATGTAGAAGTTTGTGTTAATGTGAAATTGATTTTTTTTACTTCTCCGGCATTTAGTTTTAAAACAATTTTTTCTTTGCCATATCCTACAAATGAGGCTATAATGGTAATTTCTTTACCTGCGGGAACTTCAAGAAAATATTCTCCAAATCGGTTTGAACTTGTGCCGATAGATGTACCGAATACTGAAATTGAAGCAGCTTCTATAGGTTTGCCATCGGGTTCGGTAATTTTTCCTTCAATACGTGCAGAGCTTTTTACCTGCGAAAAAACGCATAGCGAAATAAAAATAAATAAAGTACTAAGGCTATACTGAATAAATCGCATGAAAGAAGTTATTGCTTTTTACGGCTTAGTTCACCTGCGCGCCAAGCCTGAACAAATTTAGCCCATGCCACTGGGTTTAATAAACTAATGGTAGGAGCTTGTCCTGCACTATATAACTTGCTTTGATATTGGCTCATGGTTTGTTTATATGCCATACTGCCATCATTAGGTGTAGCATTGGCTCTCTCTCGCATATCGGCAATGGCAAGATTTTTCATGGCACGTTGAAAATCATCATCAGGTGCATTGAGATTTAAAAAGGCTTCACGAAATTGTTCTTTGGTAGGCCAGGGATAAATAACCGTTTCGCGTAAAAGTATGGTATCGGTAAAAAGCATTTGTATTAATGAATAACGATTTTCATCTAATGAATCTGGAATAACAAAATAAGCTGATTTATATCCTACGGATGAAAAATCTATGGTATCACCTTGTTGAGCTACAAATGAAAAGTATCCATAATAATCGGCAATGGTACCACGATTACTTCCACGCACAATTATTGTAGTAAAGGGTATAGGAGCAAGGCTATCACCATCAACTATTACTCCTGAAAATTGAATAGGTTGGCGTTTTGTATTTTGTGCATTTAAAAAACCTAAACTAAATATTGTTAATAAAACAAATATGTATCGCATTATGATATTTTAATAATCTTCAAAATTAATTAAAAACATGTATTTTTTGAATTTATTGTTTTTTTACAATGAATTTCTTAATTAAATTTTAAAATTAAAAAAGCCCTCGAAATTCGAGGGCTTTTAAAGGATAACATTTTTAAAATTAAAAGTAAAAGAAAAAATTAATGGCTGCATTAAAATTATCTAAGCCCATTCCAATGCTGCTTAGTTTAGCCGGATTACGAGGTGTAGTTATGGTTTGAACATCCATAGTTTCGCTATTCCAATATTCGTTTGTTGTATAGCCTCTGCCTATGATACTGAATCCGCCTGTATATCCGAATTCACCTCCTAATGATGCTTTAGCAGAGAAGAAATATTCTACTCCAACAAACCCGCGTGCACCCATAAATAGGGTGTTGCCATTAAATACTTCTACAGGACGGCTTGCTAAATTTCCTAGATAGGTTTGAGGAGCTGTAAAATCAGCATTAATTGGATTTCCATAAGTAGTTTTTATGGTTGAACGGCTAAATCCAATTAACCCTTCGTATCCATAAATTCCTTGAAAACGACTTTTACCTCTTCTGTTTTCAATACCTAAAGCAAGTGTGCCATTTACAAAATTTGTTTTAACATTGTCTTCCACAAATGTTGGGTTATTGGGATCAAATGTTAATACACTTTGCGGTACAGTAAAATTGGTATTAATTTCTCCAACACCAAAGCCGGCTCTTGAACGTATGGCCTTAGTTTCCGACTTCATTTTTTTTACCCAAATGGCTGTTTGGTTAGGTCCGGTAAAAATTGATACCGGTTGTGCTGCATGGTTCATTTGAAATAATAAAACTGTTGGCGCATATACCCCAATAGCCCATTCTCCTTGTTCAGGGAATATATATGTTCCTTTTTTGGAAACATATTTCGATTTTTCATTTTCTGTTGATTGTGCTTTTATAATTGTACTCCCAATCATTAATAGTGATAAACCTAATATTAGATGTTTTTTCATATTTTATTTATTTTTTTAATAAGTCATTTAAATCAGATAATCTATAGGAATAATGACTCTCTGATTAGTTAAAATATAAATCTTGAATAATGGTTTGATCTTTATTAACGTCAACTGTTACCGGAGCTAAAGAGTAAATTTTTCTGTATGATTGGGAAGGTGAGATGCTTACAACCTGATCAGCTGAAAAATCATCAGCATAAATAGTAAGATTTACTGTTTTATAACGAGCAGGAACAGTAATTTGGTATTCACCGGTTGTACTAACAGTAGCTTTCACAATTGCATCAGCATAAGTACCGCTTGGGTTTGTAATTAAATCAGATGAGTTAAATTTTGCATAAATAACTGTACCGGCAGGTGCATTTTCAAAATTTAAAAATGTTGTTGCCATTGTATCATTGGTAGTGTTTAAATTGGCCTTTACAAATCCTTTAACATGAGCTAACTCAGGTTTGTAATCAAATGTTAATTCTTTTTTTTCTTTTTTAGAACAAGAAAAAATTAAAGTTGAACCTGCAATGGCAAGTAAACTTATTAGCTTAATTTTTTTCATATTGCTTAAAATTTAATTGGTTTATCGCAACAAATATACGATTAATCGAATTTTAAGTAATATGGTTAATGTCATTAAACTAACAAGTCTTTGTTAAGAAGTTGATTTGTTGGATAAAAAAAAGAGGCAAGTATGGATTGCCTCTTTTTTTTAATAATAAGTGATTTTTTTTAGTGTGTAGCTAAATAGCTAGCAACACCATCGTGAGTGGCTTTTAGGCCTTCTTCACCTTTTTTCCAGTTTGCAGGACAAACTTCACCCTTTTCTTCAAAATATTGTAAAGCATCTACCATACGTAATGCTTCTTCAACACTTCTTCCAAGTGGAAAATTGTTTACAATTTGATGCTGAACAACTCCGTTTTTATCAATTAAGAATAATCCACGATAGGCAATCATGGGACCGGAGGATGTCATTTCGCCATCTTCATTATATTCATATTCACCGGCCAAAACACCATAGTTAATAGAAATTGTTTTAGTTGTATCCGCAACAATTGGGTAAGTTATACCTTGGATACCTCCTTTATCTTTTGGTAATTGTAACCACCCCCAGTGAGATTGTTCGGTATCGGTAGAGCAAGCTACTACCGCCACATTTCTTTTTTCAAATTCTGGTAATGCAGCTTGAAATGCGTGTAATTCGGTTGGACAAACAAAAGTGAAATCTTTTGGATAAAAGAAAAATACTACGTGTTTTTTTCCTAAATATTGTTCTAAAGAGAAGTTTTCAACTATTTCTTCTCCGTTAATTACAGCCTGTGCTTTAAATACAGGAGCTTTTTTTCCTACTAATACTGACATAATTTTTATTGCTTTAAGTTAAACATAATGAAAATTTACAAATGCAAAGTTAATAAATTATAATTTGTGATGATGTTAACACCTTATTATGAATATTGTTTAATGAATGGTAATAATTGCCAAAATTATCCCAATTATTATGGTAAAAAATTTATACACACTAAAACGGTGGTTTTCTGAAGTTTCAAATAAAATGGTAGTTGATACATGCAAAAATATTCCGCATACTATTGCTAATAATTGTGTGTATAATGATTGTATCGGGGCAATTGATAATTGAATTAATCCCCAGCTGGTAACAGAACCTAACGGAGCCATAACAGCGAAAATAACTAACCATATTATGCTCTTGGCTTTGCTAGCATGTACATTCATTAACATAGACATAAGTATCAATGTAATAGGTATTTTATGTAAAACTATACCAATTAGCATGGGTCCGGTAATTAAATCAGCAGAATCTGCAAGTCCATGTTCAAGCACGGTATTGCTTTGCTCAATTGCCCAACCACCTGAAAGTGGCATAGCTTCAATAAAAGAATGAATACACAAACTGATAAACATGGCATAAGGCAATTTATGACCATGGTGATGTATATGCCCATGTTCAAGTCCTTCAGAAAAAAACTCCAGTAATATTTGAAGCAAAAATCCTCCCAAAATAAAATAGCCAATATTGGAAATATGTTGTTCGTATAATTCTGGCAATAAATGCAGAATAACCAATGCCAGCAAATAAGCTCCACTAAATGATATTAGCAATTTTATATGTTGTTTATCGGCTTTTTTTAATACGAATATGCTTAGTCCGCTAAAAAAAACAACAAAGAATAATATCGTGCTTACAATTACAGCCATTTATTTTTGAGCAAAAAGTATTAATCTGTCGGATTCCGTTTCGTTATATGGATTAAGTGAATAATCTCCGTATGTGTTTATTAGCTGCAAACCGGCACGTTTAATAAACGTTTCAAAGTCTTTAAAATTAAAAGCTTTTATACTTTCTGCAAAGTTATATTTTTTATCTCCGTCTGTTATTTCTATGTTTTTTATAATGTTCCCTTTTGAAATTTTTCGTTCAATTTTAAAATAAATGTTATCAATTTTTTTTTCTTCAGCAGGAATCAAGGTGTTTATAACCTTATAAGCATTTAAAAAATCGATAACTAAAAAACCGCCCGGTTTTAGGCATTTATATATATTATTTATTGCCTGTTGATGTTCATTCTCACTTTTAAAATATCCAAAACTGGAAAATAAATTTACTGCCAAATGATAATAATTAACTCTAAAAAGCTTGCGCATATCATGAACAAAAAACTGAAGAGAACTATTGGCGTTTTTTTGGGCTTCTTTTATACTTTGCGGTGAAATGTCGATACCATTTACATAAAATCCAAGTTTATTAAAAATAACACTATGCCTTCCTTTGCCACAGGCAATATCCAAAACTTTATCGCCTGCATTTAACGGAATTTTCTGTGATAGATTATTAATAAAAAATTCAGCTTCATTTTCATCACGGTTTTTATATAGAATATGGTAATAAGGGCTATTAAACCATGTTTCAAACCATTCTTGTTCTTTCATGAGCTAAGAATAAAGATCGTAAAGGTAATAAAATATATAAGTTACTTAAATTTCTCTTATTTTCAATCTTTTTTTACTACAAAACCTATACTGGTTATTTACAATATTTATTACATTTACTCCTTGTTACATTCATGAAGAAAATAGTATCATCCCCCGTTTTATTAATAATAGGTATAGTGTTTATTTCTGTAGCTTTAAACGCTCAGGAATTGCGCTTTACACATATTACTTCCGATAATGGATTATCAATGAGTGTGGTTAATACCATACATCAAGATAAAAAAGGATTTATTTGGATGGGGACAGAAGACGGTTTAAACCGATATGACGGAAGAAATATTACTGTATTTAAAAACAAACCGGGCGATTCGCTTACATTATCCGATAATTGGATTACATGCATGGTGTCTGATGATAACAATAATTTATGGATTGGTACTAAAGGCGGTGGATTGAACTTTTACGACTACAGAAAAAATTACTTTAAAGCATTTACTCATAACGACAGTGTTAAAACATCTATTTCAAGCGATTGGATTACATCATTACTAATTGATGATAATAAAATATGGATTGGGACAGACAATGGTTTAAATCTTTTCGATTTAAATAAAAAAACGTTTAAAACAATTCCTATTGGCAGTAAATCAGATGAACGAAATATTTTAAGTTTATATAAAGATAAAAGCGGAATAATTTGGGTAGGCACTTTCAATGGTTTTTTTGCATTTAATCCCACCACAAATAAGGCGAAACTTTATAAAGATGTTGATGCTTTTGGAGATCCTAAAGTAAAATTTAGTGAACGAGTATATGCTTTCTTAGAAGATAATCAGAATAATTTTTGGATTGGAACAGATGCAGCTCTCATAAAGTTTGATCGTAAATATAATACCTACAAATACTACAAATTAAATTCTGAACTAAACAATAACGACAGAATTAGAGCAATTATCCAAGATTCTTATGGGTGGATATGGGCTTCTACTTTAGGAGCAGGAGTTAATATTTATGATAAAAATACAGATAATTTTAAATCCTATAAAAATCAACCTAACAATAACAGTTCGATATCAAACAATAATATACGTTGCATAATTGAAGATAAAGCCGGTTCTGTTTGGATCGGAACTAATGGAGGAGGAACAAATGTGTATCATCGTTCAAACAATCAATTTTATTTTTATAAAAAAGAACCGGATAATCCAAATGGACTAAAGCACTTTCCAATGGCCTTGCTTGAAGATGCTAAAGGAAATTTATGGCTGGGCACCTACGAAGGTGGAATAGTTAAAAAAGATAAGGAAACAAATACCTATCAATACTATCCAAGAGATATAAATAAAAATCATTACAGCTTTTTATCTCTTTACGAAACCAGCGATGGTAAAATATGGATGGGATCATGGGGCGGAGGTTTAAACTATTACGACCCGATTAATGAAACATTTTCTAAGCCAATAATGGCAGGTGCAAAAGAAAACGAACTTTTGGATAATAATATACTTTGCCTGCTTCAAACCGATGAAAATACACTATGGGCAGGCTCTCTAAAAGGATTGAATAAAATTAATCTTCAGGATTTTTCCATAAAAAAATACACCACACTACAAGGATTATCTTCTAATGCAGTATTTTGTTTATATTACGAACAAGAAGTTAATAAATTATGGATTGGCTTAAATAATGGCGGTATAAATTGTTTAAATCTTAATGATAATTCAATTAAGCATTACAAAAAACAAAAAGAAAATTCAGCCAATTCATTAAGCAATAATACTGTTACTTGTATATATGATGATGGAGAAGGCAATTTATGGATAGGTACACGCAGTGGCCTAAACAAGTTTGATAAAAAAACAGAAAAATTTGAACATTATTTTGAAAAAGACGGACTTCCCAACGATTATATTTATGGAATATTAGGCGATAAAAACAAAAATCTCTGGATAAGTACTAATAACGGATTGTCTAAATTTAATCTCAAAGAAAAAACATTTAGAAATTACTACGAAGTTGATGGCATACAAGGAAACGAATTTAACCAAGGAGCTTATCATAACGGCAAAAGCGGAAAACTATATTTTGGAGGCGTAAACGGTTATAATGCATTTTATCCCGAAGAAATAAAAAACAACACTCATATTCCGCCAATCGTAATTACATCATTTGTAAAAGCAGGAAAAGAAGTTGATTTAGATACGATAATTACTGAAAAAAAATATATTGAAATATCTTATAAAGATTACTTTTTTGAATTTGAATTTGTTGCACTTGATTACGTATCGCCCTTAAAAAATATGTACTCCTACATGCTCGAAGGCTTTGATAAAGATTGGTCGCAACCATCAACCAGAAATTATGCAAATTACACCAATTTAAGCGGCGGAGATTATATTTTCAGAGTAAAAGGTTCTAATAATGATGGGGTATGGAATAATGAAGGAATAGCCATTCATATTCGAATTATCCCTCCGTTTTATAAAACCAATACATTTATAATCTCATCAATTATATTCGCATTATTATCCATCTTTTTGTTTTTCAGATACCGCACTAACAGAATACGAGAAGAAAAACGAATTCTTGAATTAAAAGTTCAGGAGCGAACAATTGAATTAGCTCAAAAAAATAAAGATATTACCAGTTCTATTGAATATGCCAAACGAATACAAGAAGCAATATTGCCACAAAAAGAATTAATATTTAAACACTTTCCACGATCATTTATTCTTTATAAACCCAAAGATATTGTTAGTGGCGATTTTTATTGGTTTGCAATAAAAAACAATAAAAAAATTATTGCTGCAGTTGATTGTACCGGACATGGAGTACCCGGAGCATTTATGAGTATGATAGGACATAATTTGCTTAATCAAATTGTAATTGAAAATGAAATAACCGATGCTGCCGAAATTCTAAATCAACTTAACATAGGAGTTCAAACAGCATTAAAACAAGACCAAAACTCCGAAACCACTGACGGTATGGATGTTTGTTTATGCGTTTTTGATGATAAAGCTAATACAGTTGATTATGCCGGAGCATACCGACCTTTATACATAATAGATAAAAATAAAAACCTCCAAATAATAGATGGAAATAAATTTCCTATAGGCGGAGCTCAAATAAGTGGAGAACGAAAGTATTCAGGACATAAGTTGACCATTAAAGAAGGAGATACATTTTATTTATTTAGCGATGGATATGCCGACCAGTTTGGAGGCGAAAAAGGAAAAAAGTTTATGGTAAAACGATTCCAACAATTACTAATTGATGCATACGATTTAAGTTTAAAAGGACAAGGAGAACTATTAGATAAAAACATTGAACAATGGAAAAATGGAGCAGAACAGGTAGATGATATCTTGGTAATCGGAATCCGTTATTAGTTTAATATTTTCCTATTAAAAATATTCACTTTCAAATTTTCTTTTTAATTTTGTTTGAAATAACTAAAAAATTAATGCTATGAAAATGGTAAAATATACAGCACTTTCATTTGCTCTTGCAGTTAGTATTTATGCCTGTACTAAAAAAGAAGAAGCAGAAGTAGATATTGAAACACAAACCAGTGTTGATAATTCTATTGCAGAGCAAGCCTTTGTTGAGGTAGTTCCGGTTGTTAATCAAATTGGTGTAAACGAACCGGGAGTAAATAAAACCGATACCAATTCGGTAAACTTCAGCTGTGCAAAATATACCATTACCGGAGATACAGCTAATTTCCCTTCCGGAGGTGCCGTTACAATTACAATTGATTATGGTGATGCAGGATGTATGGATAATGATGGTAGAGTTAGAAAGGGAAAAGTTATTGCGGTGTTTAATAATAAATGGAATGTAGATGGCGCTACAGCTAACATCACTTTAGAAAACTACAGTGTTGCGAATATTTCTTATTCAGGCTCAATGTTATTAACCCGAAACAGTGCAACATCTTTAACCTATGCCGTATCAAATGCAAAGTGTACAGATGGCTCATTTACTATTTCTTACGAATGTAATAAAACCATAGAAAAAATTCAGGGTGCAAGTACTGACTCTATTTGGATTGACGATGTTTACAAATTTACCGGAACATCTTCAGGTATAAATAGAAATGGTAAAAGATTTACAACAAAAATTGTAGAACCATTAATTAAGAAAAATGCTTGTAAATGGATTGATACAGGTGTAATAGAAGTAACACCTGAAGGATTAGCTACCAGAACCTTTAATTTTGGAAACGGTACTTGCGATGATAAAGCAACCGTAACAATTAACGGCAACACATATAATTTTGTGTTGAGATAAAAATTTTTTAAAACTTGCTATCAAAAAAGTTTTATATATATTTGTATGTACTAATTTTCCTTAATATATGGCAGGAAAAATAGATTTAACATCAAACAATTTATTAAATAAATAAAAGAAGCAATGTTGGATATATACGATTTCTACGATAAAATGGAGCGTAACAACATTATGCTTTCTTTTAAAGGCAACATTACTTCTGACTTGTTAACCTCCATTCTTCAAATTATGGAATCTAAAATGGATAACATGCAGGAAGAACCAAAGGTTAAGAAAAAAGTCTATAATGTATTAGTTGAATGCTTGCAGAATTTATATCATCACATGGATGAAATTCCTGCCGATCCTGAAATTTCCGAACAAGAACGATCTGCCATTTTTATGATTGGCAAACAAAATAACGAATATACCATTTATACAGGTAATTACATCCTTTCGCAAAATGTAGAAAAATTAAAAGGTAGATTAGATATTGTAAACAGTATGTCGAAAGAAGAATTAAAAGAATATTATAAAACCATACTAAACAATGGTGAAATGTCAGAAAAAGGAGGAGGCGGTTTAGGAATGATTGACATTGCCAGAAAATCAGGTCAAAAGTTAAATTACAACTTTGTACCGGTTGACGATAAAAATCATTTTTTTAGTTTAAATGTAAAAATATCACAATAAATCCGAATAAATATGGAAGCAATCAGTATTGAAGGAACTCCTAAAACACCAACAATTAAATTTGACCCATCATCAGGGGTATTAGAACTTAAAGGTCGTTCTATTCCTGAGAATTCTATTGAATTTTACAAGCCTTTAATTGATCTGTTGGATAAATATGCAGCTAATCCAAAACCCATTACAAACGTTAATATACAGTTAGAATATTTTAATACCAGTTCTTCTAAATGTATTTTGGATCTATTCAAAAAATTAGAAAGCATTAAGAATAATGGAAGTGCTGTTACTATTAATTGGCATTATGAAGAAGATGATGAGGATATGCTAGAAGCAGGTGAAGATTATCAAGCTATCATAAATGTTCCTTTTAAAATGATACAGATTGAAGAATAAATTCTTTAAAACTTCAAATAAAAAAGCCCCGTTTAGGGGCTTTTTTATTTTTTAGATACAGCATTTAATCCAATTAATACCCAAGCTGACATTAATAATAATCCACCAAGCGGAGTAACAGGACCTAAAAATTTTAATCCACCTGTTGAATATAAATGCGCTGTGCTTAAAAGATAAATCGACCCGGAGAAACACAAAATGCCTGCAATTAGTAAGTATGCCGCCCATTTTAATTTTTCGGTACTTTTTTGTTCTTTCCATATTCCGATAATTAACATAACAATTGCGTGATAAAAATGATATTTAACGCCTGTTTCAAAACTTTGAAATTGATCTTCTGATAGCAGTGGTTTTAATGCATGAGCTCCTAAAGCTCCAATGGCAACCGCTGTAAAACCTGATAAGGCAGCAATAATAATGGTAAAATTAATATACTTCATGGCTAAAAATTTTGTAAGCTAAATTACTTTAAAATATCCTATTTTTACAACATGGAAAATACTCCTTTGGCAGAACGCATGCGTCCCAATTCATTAGATACTTACATTGGGCAAAAACATTTAGTTGGCCCTAATGCTATTTTGCGTAAAGCCATTGAGTCAGGAATTATTCCATCTATTATATTTTGGGGACCTCCCGGTGTGGGTAAAACAACCCTCGCCAATATTATTTCGCACCAATTAAAACGACCATTTTATGCATTAAGTGCTATAAATTCAGGTGTAAAAGATGTGCGCGAAGTAATTGAAAAAGCTAAAAGTGAACAATTTTTCGGAACTAATAAACCAATTTTATTTATTGACGAAATACATCGTTTTAGTAAGTCGCAACAAGACTCGTTATTAGGAGCAGTTGAAAAAGGTGTTGTAACATTAATTGGAGCAACCACCGAAAATCCATCATTTGAAGTTATTTCTGCTCTTTTATCCCGTTGTCAGGTATATGTTTTAAAACACTTAGAAAAGGAAGATTTATTGGAGCTATTGCAACAGGCTATTGAAAAGGACGAGGTTTTAAAAAGAAAAAAAATAAAATTAACAGAAACCGAAGCGATCTTACGCTTATCAGGAGGTGATGCTCGCAAGCTTTTAAATGTGTTTGAATTAGTAGTAAGTAATTTTGATTCAGATGAAATTGAAATTACCAATGATATAGTAATGGAGCTTGTGCAGCAGAATATGGCAATTTATGACAAGGCGGGAGAGCAGCATTATGATATTATCTCGGCATTTATAAAATCCATTAGAGGGAGCGATCCCAATGCCGCAGTTTACTGGCTGGCACGTATGATTGAAGGCGGAGAAGATCCCTCCTTTATAGCTCGCAGGCTTTTAATTTTAGCATCCGAAGATATTGGAAATGCCAATCCAAATGCATTATTGTTGGCAAACAACTGTTTTCAAGCGGTAAATGTTATCGGCTGGCCTGAATCGCGAATTATTTTATCGCAAACAGCCATTTATTTAGCATCTTCTCCCAAAAGTAACGCCTCGTACGAAGCTATTAATAAAGCGCAGCAATTGGTAGCAGAAACAGGAGATTTACCGGTACCTATACATTTGCGAAATGCACCTACAAAACTGATGAAAGATTTAGGCTATGGGAAAGAATATCAATATTCGCATAGTTTTGAAAATAATTTCAGCAATCAGGAATATTTGCCTGATAAAGTAAAAGGTACTACTTTGTACAAGCCCGGAAATAATGTGCGCGAAAACGAATTACGTAATTATTTAAAAAATCTTTGGAAAAATAAGTATGGATATTAGTCAAACTTCATGTGAGGAAGTTTTTCTGAAAGCATATTAAAGAAATTGCTTAGTGGTTTTTCTACCATCATCTTAACAAATGGGTTTACATCTGCATCAAAAATAATTACGGCTTCGCAGGTGCTTTCTGTTTTTTCTTCGAATAGTATAGTTAATAAAAAGTTAAATGGATTTTTACCATCAGAAACTACCTCTAATTTGCTGTTAGGTACTCTGTTTTTAATTCGCATGCTAATAGTTGCCATTCCATTAATATTAAAAGAACAGCTATCGGCAGTAGAGTGGTAATCGCTTATTTTATCCTTAGGTAAAAGATTTTGGAAATTATTAAAATCGGAAATAAAGCTAAATGCCTTTTCTGCCGAGGTATTTACAGTTGCTTTTTTACTTTCAATTTTCATTTTTTGCCCTTCTTTTTATTTATTGATTCCATGATTCTGGATTTTCTTTCCAAGTTTTTAATGTGATAATATCATTTTTGGTAATGTATTTTGTTTTTAGGGCTTGTGTTATTAAAGTATCGTAATCGCTTAATACAATAATATCGCATTTACTGTTTTTAAAATTTTCATCTGCCACTTCAAACCCATAGCTAAATATAGCAACCATTCCTTTTACCCCACAACCGGCATGGCGTAAAGCTTCAACAGCATTTAAACTACTTTTTCCGGTTGATATTAAATCTTCGATTACAACTACCGATTGTCCTTTTTCGATAACCCCTTCAATCTGATTGCTTAAACCATGTTTTTTAGGTTCGGGTCTTACATATACAAAAGGTAAATTTAATTCTTGGGCCACTAAGGCTCCTTGAGCAATACCACCTGTAGCAACACCGGCTATTACATCGGGTTTTCCATATTGCTCTAATAAAGCTTTTGCCAGTTGTTGGCGAATGTATGTTCTTACTTTAGGGTATGATAAAGATTTGCGATTATCACAATAAATAGGCGATTTCCATCCTGAAGCCCATGTAAATGGTTGGTTAGGTTGTAATTGTATAGCTTTAATTTGTAATAAAAATTCTGCTACTTTTAAAGCAGATTCTTCATAAATCTTCATAATTCTTTCAATTTTCAGCCTGCAAACCTACCAAAATTTAAGAAGAAAATAATCTATTTAGAATGGCATTTTTTAAACAATTGAGGAAAATTAGAATCTTTTCGACCAATAATTGAATTATTCAGATTGAAACCTTTTATAAATGAATGCAATCTTATCGCTTTATTTTAATTTTGTAAGTGATTTAACATTATGTCTTTATTTCCATGCTTTCAATATTTGTTCAAAATAAAGTTATAAAAATACCGCTTAAAGAGTCTGATTTAGAAGCTTGCGATAATATTGTATATGTGAACAAAACGAAGGATATAGAAAGCATTTTTTTTAAATTTATTGATTCTTCTCAAAAT
>CALKJP010000117.1 GCA_937995645.1 uncultured Bacteroidia bacterium | reverse complement strand
TTTAAGAACTTCTACATACGAATTAGGAATTGATACCTCAAACAGAAGAAGACTACCTGTAGAATGCGTAATGAATTTATCAAACGACTTAATGAAACCCGACATTCGATTTGATGTAAGATTACCAGGAAACAGAGAATTAGAATCACAAGTAAAAAATGTATTGAATACCGAAACAGAAATGAATCGTCAGGCATTTGCTTTACTTACACTTAATCACTTTGTAACGCCTCAAAATGCCATTGGCGCTGTTAATGCGGAAACATCAAATGCAAACGTAGGTGGAACTACATCCAGCGAATTACTCTCCAATCAACTATCCAATTGGCTTTCACAAATAAGCAAAGATTTTGATTTAGGAGTTAAATACCGACCAGGAGATGAAATTTCATCGCAAGAAATAGAATTAGCCTTATCAACACAAATTCTTAACGATAGACTTAGTTTTGACGGAAACTTTGGTGTACAAGGAACTGCCCATAATTCTGCAACACAAAACACCAACAACTTAGTGGGCGATGTAAACATTGAATATAAACTTACACAAGACGGGAAATTTAGAATGCGCGCATTTAACCGAACAAATAATAACACCAACTTAACCTATGTAAACTCTCCTTACACCCAAGGTATAGGTATTTTTTACCGTATTGATTTTGATAAACCCCAAGATATTTGGCAAAGAATTCGTAAAAAAGAAGCCGCCATTAGAAAAGAAGAAGAGAAATGAAAAAATTTCTAATTATACAAACTGCATTTATTGGCGATGCCATATTAGCTACTGCAATAATTGAAAAACTTCATGCTTTTTTCCCTCACAGCAAAATTGATATTTTAGTAAGAAAAGGAAATGAAGGATTATTTACTCAGCATCCATTTATAAATGAATGTATTGTTTGGAACAAATCTGAAGGTAAATACAAATCACTATTAACTACACTGCAAATAATTAGAAAAAATAAATACAGCCATATTATAAATTTACATCGTTTTGCTTCATCAGGTTTTCTAACAGCATTTTCAGGTGCAAAAGAAAAAATTGGGTTTGATAAAAACCCTCTTTCATTTTTGTTTACAAAAAAAATAAAACATCAAATTGGCGATGGTAAACATGAAATTGAGCGCAATCAATTACTCATAGAACACTTAACCGATAAAAAGCAGGTAAAACCAAAACTTTATCCAAGTAAAGAAGATGAAAGTCAAATAATAAATTTAATAAAAAAGCCATTTATCTGCATGGCACCATCATCTGTTTGGTTTACCAAACAATTACCTAAAGAAAAATGGATTGAGCTTATTACATATATTAATTCTAATTGTACGATTTACTTATTGGGAGGGAAAAATGATAAAGATTATTGTGATGAAATTATAAAAGAAAGCAGTTCAACTAATTCTATTAACCTTTGCGGTAAATTAAATTTATTACAATCAGCAGCATTAATGCAAAAAGCTGAAATGAATTTTGTAAACGATTCTGCTCCATTGCACTTATGTTCGGCAACTAACGCACCTGTAACGGCATTTTTCTGCTCAACAATTCCTGAATTTGGATTTGGACCAATTTCAGATAAATCTTTCGTTGTTCAAACATTAAATAATTTAACGTGTCGTCCTTGTGGTTTACATGGTCATAAATATTGTCCCAAAGGACATTTTAAATGCGGTTTGGGGATTTCTATAAATACAACGCTAATACCTGAAACATGCAGGAAATAATTAAAAACTGTTTAACTGCTTTAAAAAAAAATAGTGGCATCATAATAAATTATGCAGATGCTGATTATGTTTTATGCGATGTAAAAAACACTGAAATCATACAAAAAATAAATTCCTCTTTTAAAGCAATACTTGTGAGAGAAGACATATATATTGAAGATTATTGCGGAGGCGTTAATCCAATTGTATATGATTTAATAGAATTCTCAAATAAAAACCTCTTTCTACAATTAACTAAATTGAAAAATGCAAGCGAAGAATTAAAAATAGATACGAATTTTGCCATGTATCATGTACCGAAAGATGAGTTTCTTAATCTCCTATGTACAAAATACAGAAAAGGTCTTGCTATCATGCAAGTAGAAAAAGAATTCGACAATTCATTTTATCATGTAAATTTGTCTTCATCTAAAAATCCATTTTATACAAAATCCATTATTCGATTAATGAAAAATGGAGAAGTTAATATAATAGAGAAATAAATGCCCTTTATTAATATAGAAAAAATTTTAAACCAAGACATTTTTAAATGCACTTCTAAAGTTGCCGAAGAGGAAAATACACCCGCTTTTATTATTGGTGGATATGTTCGTGATTTAATATTAAACAGAGAATGTAAAGACATTGACATAGTAGTTCAAGGAAGCGGAATAGACTTTGCCAAAAAAGTTGCACAAAAATTAAACATTAAAAAAGTTAATTATTTCAAGAACTTTGGTACAGCAATGTTCAATTTCAACGAATTAGAAATTGAATTTGTAGGCGCTCGAAAAGAATCATACAATCGTAATTCGCGCAAGCCCATTGTTGAAAACGGAACTCTTGAAGACGACCAAAAAAGAAGAGACTTTACCATAAATGCACTTGCTATAAGTTTAAACAAAACTAATTTCGGAGAATTTGTTGACCCCTTTAATGGAATAAGCGACATAGAAAACAAAATATTACGTACCCCATTAGATCCATCTCAAACCTATTCAGACGACCCCTTACGCATGATGCGCGCTATACGATTTGCATCGCAGCTTAATTTTACAATTGAAGAAAATTCGCTTAAAGCAATTTCTGAAAATAAAAACAGAATTGAAATTGTTTCGAAAGAACGAATTACAGATGAGTTAAATAAAATAATTTTAAGCAAAAAGCCATCAGTTGGATTTAAACTACTTTTCGATACCGGTTTATTAGCACTTATTTTTCCTGAAATGGCAGCACTGCAAGGAGTTGAAATTATTGATGGAAAAGGACATAAAGACAATTTTTATCATACACTTCAGGTTTTAGACAATATATGTTTAAACACCGATAATTTATGGTTACGCTGGGCAGCAATTTTACATGATATTGCCAAACCGGCTACCAAACGCTTTGAACCCGAACACGGATGGACTTTTCATGGTCATGAAGACAAAGGCGCGCAAATGGTTCCTAAAATTTTTCAAAATTTAAAATTACCTCTTGATAATAAAATGAAATATGTACAAAAACTTGTACATTTACATTTACGCCCTATTGCATTAACCAAAGAAGAAATAACTGACTCCGCCATTCGCAGATTATTATTTGAGGCCGGTGAAGATATTGATGATTTAATGATTTTATGCGAAGCAGACATAACATCTAAAAATCCCGAAAAGGTTAAACGATACTTGCAAAATTTTAAGCTTGTGCGAAAAAAACTGAAAGAGGTAGAAGATAAAGATAAACTACGCAATTGGCAACCTCCTATTAACGGAAATGAAATAATGGAAATGTTTAAGTTAAAACCCGGAAGAGAAGTTGGAATATTAAAAGTTGCCGTTCGTGAAGCTATTTTAGATGGAATAATTAAAAATGATTATAACGAGGCCAAAAAATTTGTAATAGCTAAAGCTAAAGAGTTAGGAATTAATTATTAACCATCCAGTAATTACTATTTTTAGAATTATATCAATTTGTAAAAAAGCTTTAAAATCCTGCTAGTTTCCATCACCAAATTTCTTTTTAATTACTTTTCGCTTTTTCTCCACAATAAAAAACGAAACATATAAACCTTCCGTTTCGCCTGTAATATCAAGCTCTATATTATTTTGTGTTAAAATAAAACGTTCGCTTAATATGTTTTCATCCATGGTAATAATATATTTACCATAAGGCAAGAAAAATTCAAAACTACCGTCAAAATCAGTAAGTGTACTAAACACTTTACCATTTTGTGCCATAATTTTAATGCGCGATAAATCAAAGGCTTTTTCTGCATCTGCAGCTAATGCTTCTCTATCTAATGAAACCTTACCTTTTACCTTTACACCGCGCACAAATGGCACAGGCATTTTTGTGCGCTTTAATAATTCTACGCTATCGCTTACAGAACAAAACCAGCCATCAAGCGGAACTAATGGTGTGGCTATAAAACGATAAGTGCCTAATGCATAATTTTGCATTACCGCTTCGCCTTTTTCATTGGTAATTACTTCGTAATCGCCATATTTAATTACAACATTTTCCAATACCTGCTCTCCTCTGTCTTTTTCACCGTTACCATTTATATCAAGGAAGGCAATAAATTCCACATCAGCAAATCGTTTCTTTAAAAACGGAATAGGAATGCCAAATTCTTTTCTAACCCCTACCCCAAAATTATAATTCTGATTAAATGTTTGTGTTTCGTTTTCCTGCAATGGTGGCAAGTTTCCAACATTGTTATACAATTGGCGTCTGTTTCCACTTGTAAACACATTATAATTTACATTAACTTTAAATCTCCAGCCCGAAATAGTATAATAATATATTTCTGGGAATAATGCAACATTATGTTGCTGATAAAAGTTTACATAGGAATAATTAATTCCATTCATCATTACAAAACGAGTGTTGGGAAACACATACTGATGTTGCAAAGAAACAAAAACAGATTGTGGATTAAATTTTTGATACAATAAAATACGATGATCATTTACTGAATTTGGACCATAAAAATAACGGGCATTTAAGGTCAACATTCTGTAAAAAACAAGCGTATTGGCTTGTAGGGAAAAATATTCCTTAACATTCGGAACATCAATCGGGTCGTTATAACCTCCTCTTAAATTTAATGCTACTCGTAAATTTTCTTTCAAGTCATAGGTATTAAAAATCAACCCAATACCTCTGTAATGCCAGCGAAAACGAGCTATATCAGAAATATTATAAAATGCAATAGGTTGAACTATGCCAATCTTTGAAACATACCCTACATTTAACTGATTAAAAATGGTTGTATTTACAGGTAAATTAGAGCTTGGTGTAGGTTGTAAAGGAATTAATTTATTGCTCGCATTAATCATCATGATATTCCACTTATTATTTATAACAAAACGTGAACGATGATTATAAAAAATACGTTCGAAATTACTTACTGCATAGTCTTTATTATTGTAACCAAATACATGATTGGTGTTTAATCGGTTTTGAATAAAGTTACCGGTATAATTTGCTCTTATTAAATAGCCCTGACGTTGCGATGTAATATTGTTTATAGTTTGATTTGCATTGGTAAAAGCTGTATTTATACCTATGGTATGTCCTTTTAATAGATTATAACTTGTTCTGAAATTAATCGCATCAATATCTAAATTGGCTCTGTTGTTGGTGCTTCTGGCATACTGTATAAATGCTTTATTATTTTTATGATATCGAACTTCGTAAAATGCACCGAATGATGTAATAGGCGAAGGTTTAAATATGTGTGGATTTTTTACAAAAAATCCTCCCACTCTATGGCGTGGATGCACATAATAATCACCCTTTATACCTCTGCCAAAATTAGGTATGCCCATAGCCCCTCCTGTAATATTTCCAACTTGTACACTTCCTTTTTTATGAAAATAGCCTATATAATACATCCCGTTGTTTTGTAAATTCTTATTATAATAATTACTGCTGTAATTTATTTGTCCGAAATACGAAAGGCTTGCATTTTGCGACAACTCGGTATTGCCTCTTAAGTTAAGCATGGTTATTGGCTCTGAGCCAAAAATATTATTTACGTTTAAATCAGCTATTAGAGGCAGATAGGCAGAACCGTAAGGATTTACTTTTTTATTATCACTTAGTTTTACAAAGTTGATGCGAGAGCCTTTTTTGTAAAAGTTTTTTGGACTTTGCTTGGGTTCTGTAGAATTAGCATATATGGTAAATTCTTGCTCTTCATTCATGTTGAATGGACGATGTGTTTCTAAATCTACACGTTGAAAATTTCTTGCAGTAGGAACATATTTATACTTATAATACAAAGTTGTATCTTCTTGCGATGCTAATTTAAAAGTTGTAAAATTTGTTTTTAATATATTATCACTCGTATCAGTTATGATAGAATTTGCTTTGGGATTAATCAAGGTAAAAAGTATATCCTGCTTATCTACTCCGGTATTTAAGATATTAAAGTTAAAGGGAGCAGTATTTTCTCCATTTTTAAAATATATTTTAGATGATGGCCCAGCTGTTAAATCCCAGCTGGAGCGTTTTACCGTAGATGCCGTAAAAAAATTAAATGCCAGTTGTTTGTCTTCGTTGGAAATAACAAAGGCATTAATCATAAATTTAAATGAACCACGCGATAGTGATTTTGGTACCAACCTAATAGGAATAAAAATCGAATCTCCTGGATTTAAGGTATATTCTCTATCTGTTTTTGAAAGATTTTTCCAATCATTAGGATAATCTAACTCGAGCGTAAAAGTAATGGCTTGATCAGAATTATTATTAACTCTTGCCATATTGGAAATTATTTCGCCTTCTTTTAGTTCTTTCTCTTTTACATTAAACAACAATTCTACAGGAGCTTTAGGCTTTGGATCTTCTGTGTTTGTTACTGTTTCTTGCGTGTTTGTGCTGGTTGTAGTGTTTTGATTTTCGCTATTTACCGGAGTTGTTTGATTTTCGTTAGTTTCAATAACCTGAGCTAATGCTGTAATAATTGTTAGCTGCAACATAATCAATGTGCATACAACAATTTTATATTTCAGCATTAATTTAAACATTTACAAACTAAAGCTCTTCGATAATTAAAAATTTCAAACTTATTTGATAAATACCACTTCTTAAGCTTAATCCGGGAGTTATACGGTAATCAATTGTAAAATTGTATTCGTTATAATTAGTCAGGTAACTTCCCGGTCCGTTTACATTGGTTATACATGAACCTGCCGGAATTGTAACTCCTCCGTTAAAATCAATTATATCAAAAGCATCTGCATGATTGGATAATAAATTAACAAATGCCGCTCCTGTGAGAGGTGTGTTGCATGCATTTCTAATTCTAATTTCTAATGCATCTATTTGTGGAGGTGTTCCAGAACTTGTATAATTAGTTAATGTTTCCCACTCGTTTGGCGGAGTACCTGCAAGTGGATTATTATCTACAATAACGCTTAATCTCCATCTGCAATCTGGATCAAAATTAATACTATTACTTACATTAACTCTTATTAATGTAGCTCCATTTTGTGTTATACCGCCAATATATTTAGCAAATGTATCAAATGTAAAATCAACATTGGAAACTGTAGGCATACTTACCGAAACAGCATCGCAATGTTGCGCTTTCAGATTAATTAAAAAAGAATAAACAAGTGTAAAAAGCAGGTAAAACTTTTTCAAATGGCGAAAATTTTATTCCTAAAAAAAAAGCGGAGAAGGGATTCTAATCCTTCTCCACTTTTTGATTTTAGAATACTATTGATCTTCTAATAAAATATACTGAACATACATGCTATAAACTCCTGGTTGAGCATAAAAACCAGGACCATTAACAGTAACTAAATCTTGAGGAACTGTTCCTGATGGATCGTGCGCCATAGGGAAGATAGCAGGCAAGCCCGGTAAAATTCGATAGTCAATTGTGTAGTAATAATCACTTGCTAAAGTATTAGCAGTTAAGTAACTACCACCGGTTACCCCATCGGCACCAACTGCAGTAGTACCGGCATGACCTGCTATATACTTGTCGTTAATAGTTGGAGGTGTTCCGGCATTTGCAGGGTCAACATAAATACTGTTTGAACCAGCAGGAGCTGATGCAGCAGGAAATGGAGCACTATAATCAGCATAAGCACCGGTTGCTGCGGTTGCATTATTATTGGGACCGGTTTGTCTTAATTCCAATAAACTTAAAGGTAATTGGTTTGTAGCCAAACCCGAACCACCGGAACCATACACAATGTGTTGATCCCAAAATCCGGGAGCAACGTTACCTGTTGAATTGCCTATGGCATATAAATCCCAGTTTACCGTTGCGCTAACTTTTAAAATTGTAGCAGCATATTTGGTAATACCCGCATAGTACTCATTGATATCGTCAAATACGAAATCAATTTGGTTGGGAGTACTCATGTTTAATTGCAGGATTGGTTGTAAATCCATGGTAATGGTTACATCCTTTTCATCCTGAAGCTGTGCAAAAGCAGTTGTTCCTGCAAACATTGCCAGCATTGAACAAAGAATTACTTTTTTTTTCATAAGCATTGATTTTAATTGTTAATATAAAATTTAAATTAAATTAGGATTTTATACTTAAAAAATGTTAAAATGTTACAAAATGAAGCTATTATTTTATAATTTAATCAATAACAAACTCGAGTTCAGCGGCTTCTATTTCATCTTTACTTCCAAAATCAAGCACTCCAACAGCTGAATATTTTCCTTTTTCTAAATTTTCAGGCAAATTAAAAATATAATTTCGTGTATATCCGGGCAAAATAGTAAATCGTTTTACACTTAATTTTTGTTGTTTACCTGTGTTTAAGTTTGAAAGTTCTATATAAGCAGTACATTGTGCTATACCATCTCCGCTATTTGTAAGTACAATATCCATTTTCTTTATTGAAGAAGTATCTTTTATTAATTTGAAATTTTTTATCTCTACCTTATTCACCTTTACAGTTGGAGGATTTTGATACACATATACACCAAAAGCAAATGTTGGAATTACACCAAGTGCAATGCTATTTCCTGAGCCGGATGCATCAAGTTTTTCTCTTTCTTTGGCTTGTTCAACAAAAATTACCGACCATGCAGCGCGATTATTTTCTTCCCCTTCCGGTACACTCACTGTAACTTTTATTTTTTGAAACTCTCCGGGTTTTAATTTAAAAAAAGTAGGTGATACATTCATCCATTTGGATAAAGAATATTTGCTTTCGCCCGGCTTCATAAATATCGAGCGCCCTTTATTATCCATATCAAAATCTTTAACTGTTACTTTAAATGAATTTTCTTGTTTCGTATCGTTGGTTACTTTTATTTCGTAAGTTTTAGATGCGCCCGGTTTCAAATTAAAATTTAAACGCGAAGGAGTTACCGCCACTCCCATTTCTTTAAATAATGAATCAGGAGTATCTGCTACATTGTTTTGTGGCGATTTTAATGTTGGAGCTTCTGTATTTACAGGGGTTTGAGAATTTATGGTATCATCATCGGTAACTTGTGCAAAAATTGTTTGTAAAGAACTTAATGTAATAATTACTGAAAATAATGCGATATTCTTTTTCATAGCAAAATTAATTTGAGTACGATATTAAGAATATTTTTTTTATGAAAGTACTAAACAATTATAAACTACGTTTTTTTGCAGACATTAATTGGTAATAATACTTAACTTTGGATTATATTTTATTAAAAAAATGTTTTCAAAAAAGGCCTTATTTACAATAACTGTAATTGGAATAATTCTGCTATCCAATGCCTGTAAAAAAGATTCTTTTTTAACAGATAATAACGCAAAACTTTCTTTTTCGCGCGACACAGTGCTCTTTGATACGGTATTTACCAATATAGGTTCCGCAACAAAACAAATAAAAGTGTATAATACTTATAATCAGAAAATAAAAATTTCTTCTGTTTCATTAGGTGGTGGTAGCAACTCACAGTTTAGAATTAATGTAGATGGTATTCCCGGTCCTTTTGTAAAAGACGTGGAAATACTTCCCAAAGACAGCCTTTTTATTTTTATAGAAGTAACCGTAAATCCACAAAATGCCAATAGCCCGATGATTGTGGAAGATTCACTCTTATTTGCATTAAACGGCAACATTCAAAAAGTGCCATTAGTTGCCTGGGGACAAGATAATTATTACATCAACGCTGGTATTGTAAGCGGAAATGTAAGTTTAAACAACGATAAACCTTGGGTTATATATCGCTATTTAGTTGTTGATGAAAACTCAACATTAAACATCCCCGAAGGAACCAAATTGCATTTTTACGGCAATGCGCGATTTTTTGTATTGGGAACTTTAAAAGTAAATGGCACTATTGAACGACCGGTTGTATTTCAAGGAGCACGTTTAGAACAGTATTATCGCGAACTTCCCGGGCAATGGATTGGTATGTATTTTTATGCAGGCAGCAAAGAAAACGAAATACAAAATTGCATTATAAAAAATGCTATTGTAGGCATACAAGCCGACACCAATGTTGCTCCCTTACCTACCCTTAAACTACACAATACAATTATCAGAAACATGCGCGAAATAGGGCTTTTATCTGTTGGAGCAAAAATTGAAGCTACCAACACCCTCATTTCAGAATGCGGCAAGTACTGTGCAGCCTTTGTTATTGGCGGTGAATATGATTTTAAGCATTGCACATTTGCTAACTACTGGAATCGTTCGAGCAGAAAAACACCATCTGTATTTATGAATAATTATTATGAAGACAATACGGGTAAAATTCAATTGCGCCCCATTACTAAAGCCGATTTTACCAATTGTATCGTATTCGGCAATAACGAAGATGAAATTGGCTTCGACAAAGAAGATGGTGCAGACATAACCTATAGTTTTAAATACTGTATATTAAAATCAAAAGACACCAACCTTGCCGGCAATAACAATTATTACAACCAAGAACCCGGATTTTACAACGTAGCAGAAAAAGATTTTAGTTTAAAGGAGAATGCCTTTGCTATTGATAAAGGCGATGGAAGCATAGTAAGCGGTGTACTTACAAAAGATTTAAAAGACAAATTACGCAGTATCCCTCCCGATATCGGAGCATTTGAATACGCTCCTTAAAATACTCATTTTATGCATGTGCTTGTAAAATTATTTTAATTTTACACCTCCTAAATTTTTAAGGCATGCACAATCATTACTTAGTTATGAAATTTGGCGGCACATCTGTTGGCTCTGCTCAACGTATGCACGCTTTGGTTGATTTAATAAATGATAATCGTCCTAAAATCGTGGTATTATCTGCCATGTCGGGTACTACCAACAGTTTGGTAGAAATTTCTGAAGCGCTTTACTCCAAAAACACCGATAAAGCCAAACAGCTTATCAATGCTCTGGAAGAAAAATATCATCAGGTAATAAAAGAATTATATAAAACCGAGGAGGGCTTACGAAAAGGAAAAGAATTAATTGAAAATCATTTTTCGTATATACGCAGTTTTACACTTGATTTATTTACCGCAAACGAAGAAAAGGCAGTATTGGCGCAAGGCGAATTAATTTCAACCGCCCTGTTTCATTTCTATTTAAGTGAAATAAACATGCCCTCGGTATTGCTTCCTGCACTCGATTTTATGCGCATAAACGAACACGATGAGCCCGACTTGAATTACATTGAAAATCGCCTCGCCAAAATTTTAAAAGAAAATCAAAATCACACTTTGTTTATAACACAAGGATACATTTGTCGCAATGCATTTGGAGAAATTGACAATTTAAAACGCGGTGGGAGTGATTATACGGCTACCTTAATTGGTGCTGCACTAAAATCGCCTGAAATTCAAATATGGACAGATATTGATGGCATGCACAATAACGATCCGCGCGTGGTTGACAAAACCTATCCTATAGAAGAATTATCCTTTGAAGAAGCTGCCGAACTTGCTTACTTTGGAGCTAAAATATTACACCCAACATGTGTGCTTCCTGCACAAAAAAGAAAAGTACCGGTTCGACTTTTAAACACCATGCAACCAAACGCAAAAGGTACTGTTATTTCAGAAAAAGGTAGCGGAAGAAATGTTACCGCAGTTGCAGCTAAAGATGGCATTACAGCAATTAATATTCAATCCGGGCGCATGTTATTAGCATACGGTTTTTTACGTTCTGTTTTTGAAGTTTTTGAGCGATACAAAACTCCCATTGATATGATTACCACTTCAGAAGTAGCTGTTTCGCTAACCATAGATAACACGCAAAATTTAGAAGCCATCACAAACGAATTGAAAAATTTTGGAAGCGTAAAAATTGATTACCATCAAACTATTATTTGTATAGTAGGAAATTTTACTGCCGATAAACAAGGTTATGCCTTTAAAATATTTGATGCTTTAAAAAACATTCCAATCCGCATGATTTCGTATGGAGGCAGCGAGCACAACGTATCTGTATTAGTTGACAGCAAATTTAAAAAAGATGCACTAATTGCATTAAATAACGGAGTTTTTAATCATCAATAATTATAGCGTGCTGAATAAAGAAATCATATCGAAACTAAACAATGTTCAAACACCGTTTTATTTTTATGATGTTATATTATTACAAAAAACATTGAGTAAAATAAACGAAGAATCGAACAAATATGGCTTTCACATACATTATGCCTTAAAGGCAAATGCCAATCCCAAAATTTTACAAATAAATAAAAATGCCGGACTTGGTGCTGACTGTGTAAGCGGAAACGAAGTAAAAGCCGCTATTGAAAATGGTTTCGATAATCAAAAAATTGTATTTGCAGGAGTAGGAAAAAGTGATGCTGAAATTATTTATGCACTGCAAAATAACATCTTTTGTTTCAACTGCGAATCCATTCAGGAAATAGAAGTAATAAATGAGCTTGCTCAAAAAAATAATTGTACGGCACCAATAGCATTGCGCATAAATCCTAATGTAAATGCCAATACACATCATTACATTACTACCGGATTAGAAGAAAACAAATTCGGTATCAATATTTGGGAGCTGGATGCTATTACAGAAAAATTAAAAACTTTTTCCAATATCAAACTTATCGGGCTTCATTTTCATATTGGTTCGCAGATAAGCGATTTACAACCTTTTAAATCGCTTTGTCTGAAAGTAAACGAATTGCAAAAATGGTTTGAGCAACGTAAAATCTACATTGAACATATTAACGTAGGTGGTGGCTTAGGCATCAATTATCACGAGCCGGACAAAGAAGCAATCCCTGATTTTGAAGCCTATTTTAAACTCTTTCATGATTTTTTGGAAATACGCCCGCACCAACAGGTACATTTTGAATTGGGCAGAGCTATTGTGGCACAATGCGGTACACTTTTTAGCAAGGTATTATACATTAAAAAAGGCATTAAAACCAATTTTGCCATTTTAGATGCGGGTATGACGGAATTAATTCGTCCTGCCTTGTATCAGGCTTTTCACAAAATTGAAAATGTAAGTTCCGACAAACCTTTACAACCCTACGATGTGGTAGGCCCAATTTGCGAATCGTCTGATTGCTTTGGCAAAGCCGTATTATTACCCCAAACACAAAGAGGCGATTTAATAGCCATTCGCTCTGCCGGAGCTTATGGCGAAGTAATGGCTTCTGCCTATAATTTGAGAGATAGAGTTAATACCGTATATTCAGATGAGATATAATCCTTTATTATCAAATATTTAAGGAAAATATATGTATTCGTGTAACTGAATTATTTTTACTACATTTGCACGCAATTTTAAGAAAACTAAAATTGTAGCTTTATGTCGTTCGACCCCGAAAAATTTCTGCCCGAAGGGCTTACTTACGATGATGTTTTATTAGTTCCTGCTTACTCGGAGGTATTGCCTCGCGAAACCAATATTTCATCAAAGTTTAGTAGAAATATCACTGTTAACGTACCCATTGTTTCAGCAGCAATGGATACCGTTACCGAATCAAATTTGGCTATCGCCATAGCTCAGGAAGGTGGTATTGGCGTACTTCATAAAAATATGACCATTACTCAACAGGCAGAACAAGTGCGTAAAGTAAAACGCTCGGAAAGCGGAATGATTCTCGACCCTGTAACCTTACTCGACAATGCAGTAGTAGGCGATGCTTTGGCTCTGATGAAAGAATTTAAAATTGGCGGCATTCCGGTTGTTGACGGCAACAAGCAACTAAAAGGCATTGTTACCAATCGCGATTTGCGTTTTGAAAAAAATATGCAGCGCCCCGTAAGCGAAGTAATGACCAAAGACAACATCATTACTGCTCACGAAGGAACTGATTTAAATCAGGCAGAAGATATTCTAAAAAAACATAAAATTGAAAAATTACCGGTAGTTGATAAGAACAATATTCTTATTGGATTAATAACCTTTAAAGATATTATCAAATTTCGTTTGCGCCCAAATGCCTGTAAAGACAAGCATGGGCGACTTCGCGTTGCAGGAGCAGTTGGCGTAACAGCCGATACGCTTGAGCGAGTAGATGCTTTAGTAAAAGCAGCTGTTGATGCCATAGTAATTGATACGGCTCACGGTCACTCCAAAGGAGTAATTGATATGCTTAAAAAAGTTAAACAAGCATATCCGCAAATAGATGTAGTTGTTGGGAATATAGCCACCCCCGAAGCTGCCAAAGCCTTAATTGATGCCGGTGCCGATGCCATAAAAGTTGGAATTGGTCCGGGCTCAATCTGTACAACTCGCGTTATTGCAGGTGTTGGAGTGCCACAACTTTCGGCTGTTATGAATACTTATGCAGGAGTAAAAGGCTCGGGAGTTCCAATTATTGCCGATGGAGGTATTCGTTTTACCGGAGATGTAGTTAAGGCGCTTGCTGCCGGTGCCGACACTATTATGGCAGGTTCGCTGTTTGCAGGAGTAGAAGAATCTCCGGGAGATACCATCATTTTTGAAGGAAGAAAATTTAAATCATATCGCGGAATGGGCTCTATAGAAGCTATGCAAAAAGGCTCTAAAGACCGCTATTTCCAAGATGTAGAAGATGACATTAAAAAATTAGTACCGGAAGGAATTTCTGCACGTGTGCCATACAAAGGGCATTTATCGGAAGTAGTTTATCAATTTGTAGGTGGATTAAGAGCCGGTATGGGATATTGCGGAGCCAGAAATATTGAAGAGCTTAAAAAAGCAAAGTTTATTCGCATTACCAATGCCGGTATTCGCGAAAGCCATCCACATGGCGTACAAATTACAAGCGAAGCTCCAAATTACAGTAGATAATTATATAAAATTAGGTAAAATAAATTATAGAAAGATGAAAAAAAAACTGTTATCACTAATCGCCTTTTCAATTGTTTATGTTGGTATTAATGCACAAGACAACGACCCGATTTTAATGACTGTTGGAAAGCGAAACATCAGAAAATCTGAATTTGAAGCAGTATATCACAAAAACAATAAAAACACTTCTACTGACGAAAAAGCGTTAAACGAATATCTTGATTTGTACATCAACTTTCGTTTAAAAGTAGCAGAAGCCGAAGATTTAGGCTTAGATACAACAGAAGCTTTCAGAACTGAATTAAAAGGCTATCGCGCACAATTAGCTCAACCCTATTTAACCGACAATGAAGTTTCAGAACAACTTATCAGAGAAGCATACGAACGTTCAAAATACGATATAAAAGCATCGCACATTTTAGTAAAAGTAGATGAAAACGCTTTACCTAAAGATACATTGGCAGCATATAACAAAGCTTTAAAAATAAGAGAACGAATTTTAAAAGGTGAAGACTTTGCAAAAGTTGCTCGCGAAGTATCTGATGACCCATCAGCAAAAGATAATGGAGGCAATTTAGGCTATTTTACAGCCTTACAAATGGTTTATCCTTTTGAAAATGCTGCATACAATACCAAAGTAGGTGAAGTTTCAATGCCCGTAAGAACACGATTCGGCTACCATATATTAAAAGTATTTGATAAAAGAGATGCACGCGGACAAATTCTTACCGCACATATTATGGCATCAACACGTGGAATGCAAACCGCAGCTGATTCGCTTGCAGCAAAACAAAAGCTGGAAGAAATATTAGTTAAATTAAATCAAGGTGTTGATTTTGCCGAATTAGCCAAGCAATTTTCAGACGACCCTGGTTCTGCCTCTAAAGGCGGGCAATTGCCTTGGTTCGGAACCGGAAAAATGGTGCCTGAATTTGAAGAAGCAGCATTTCAACTTAAAAACAATGGAGATATTTCACCCATCATTCAAACCAAATTTGGTTTCCATATTATAAAACGCTTAGACTATAAACCGCTGCCTCCATATGAAGAAATGAAAGCAGAGTTAAAACAAAAAATTGCGAAAGATTCACGTGCACAAAAAAGCCGCGAATCATTTATTGCCCGTGTTAAAAAAGAATACGGATTTAAAGAAAATTTAAAACACAGAGACGAATTTATAAAAGTTATTGACTCTACTTTTTTTAAAGGCGATTGGAAAGCCGAGAAAGCCGCTAAGCTAAATAAAGAATTATTCAGCATTGGCAATAAAAAATATACACAAACCGACTTTGCCAAATACATAGAAACACAGCAAAACACCCAAGCACCAAAAGATTTTAAATTATTAATTGAAAACCTCTACCAAAGCTTTACCGACAAAGCAGTTATTGATTATGAAGATGAGCAGCTCGAAAACAAATATACCGAATTTAGAAATTTAATGAACGAATACCGCGATGGTATTCTCTTATTTGAACTAACCGATAAAAAAGTATGGTCAAAAGCCGTAAAGGATACTGTAGGATTAGAAGCCTTTTATAATGCCAACAAAAACAACTACATGTGGGGCGAACGCATAGAAGCAGATATCTTTTATTGCAAAGACGATGTAACAGCTGCTAAAACCCGTAAACTGGTTCAAAAAGGATTGAAAAAAGGTTACAATACCGATGAAATACTAAAACAAATTAATGCCGATTCTCAATTAAATTTAAAAATAGTAAGTGGTAAATTTTCTAAAGGCGATAATAAAATAATAGATAGCATTGATCCCAATTTAGGCTTATCTAAAAATCAAACAGTAGATAATCAGGTAGTATTTGTCAACATTAAACGTAAAATAGCTCCTGAGCCAAAAACACTAAAAGAAGCCCGCGGTATTGTTACTGCCGAATATCAAAATAAATTAGAAAAAGAATGGCTAAACGAACTTAAAAACAAATACAAGGTTGACGTAAACCAAGAAGTTTTAAAAACCGTTAAATAATCATTGCAACACATAAAATTTCTTTAAGTTTATGCCGTTTTATACGGCATAAATTTTTTTATCAAATAAAATATATGAATTTTTTCATAAAAATAGTATTCATTATTAATGTTATTATAATATCAGCTTGTACACTTTTCGATAAAAAAGAGAATATCCCACAAAAGGCTGTTGCAAGAGTTTTTGACAAATATTTATACCTTGATGACTTAAAAGAAGTAATACCGGCCGATGTATCAAGTACCGACAGTGCTCAAATAGCCGAAAACTATATTAAAAGCTGGATTGAACAAAACCTATTATTAAAAAAAGCTGAAGACAATTTAACCGATGCTCAAAAAGATTTTTCAAAACAACTAGAAGATTATAGACGCTCATTAATTATTTATACATACCAACGCGAATTGTTAAACCAGTTGTTAGATACCATTGTTACCGATGAAGAAATTGAAACCTATTATGAAAATAATAAACAAAACTTTGAATTAAAAGACAACATTGTTAAAGTACGTTACATAAAAGTTGCAAAAAACGCACCCGATATAAAAAAACTTAAAAAATGGTATGCCTCTGATAATCCGCAGGATATACAGGCATTAGAGAATTATTGTTTTCAGTTTGCAGAAAACTTTTATTTAGACGATAAAACATGGTTACTTTTTGACGATTTACTTAAAGAAGTGCCTATTAGAACCTACAATAAAGAAGAATTTTTAAAACAAAATAAACTGATTGAAATGGAAGACTCCTTGAGTTTATACTTTTTAAACATCAAAGGATTTAAAATAAAAAACAGTATATCACCACTAAGTTTTGAGAAAGAAAATATTCGTAATATTATTGTAAATCGCAGAAAATTAGATATCATTAACAAACTAAAACAAGACATCTACAACGATGCCGCAAACAAATCATACTTTGAAATATATTAAATTACATAGCTTTATTTTAATTTTATTATTTGGAATTAATACTATTTCTTTTGCACAAAACGAAGGAAAACTCCTTGATCAAATAGTTGCAGTAATTGGAAATCAAATTATCAAACAATCAGATATCAATAATCAATTGCGTCAAATAAAAAATCAATTAGTTGAACAAGGAGATTCTTCAGACATTAGCCCCTGCGATGTATTAGAAGATTTAGTTTTTGAAAAACTTATGCTTGATCAGGCACAAAAAGATAGTATTGTAGTCTCTGAAGCACAGGTAGAAAACGAACTGGATAGACGTATTCGATTTTTTGTTATGCAAATAGGATCAGAAAAAAAATTGGAAGAATATTACGGTAAAAGCATTAATGAAATAAAAGACGAATTTCGTTCTTCTATTAAAAACCAATTATTAACGCAACAAATGCAACAAAAAATAACAGGAAATGTATCCGTTACTCCCGCAGAAGTTAAAGCCTTTTACAACCGATTTCCAGAAGACAGTTTACCTTTTGTAAATGCTGAAGTGGAAATAGGACAAATTGTAATTCACCCAACCATTAGCAAAGAAGCAAAAGCCGAAGCAAAAGAAAAAATAAACATTTTACGCGAACGAATTTTAAAAGGTGAAAAATTTAATACACTTGCTATTTTATATTCTGAAGACCCGGGTTCTGCTCGTAAAGGAGGAGAATTAGGTTTAGTACCCAGAGGAACTTTTGTGCCTGAATTTGAAGCAGCAGCCTATAATTTAAAGGCAGACGAAGTATCAAAAATTATTGAAACAGAATTTGGCTATCATATTTTACAATTAATTGAAAGACGAGGTGAACAAATAAATGTACGTCATATTTTAATCTCTCCAAAATTTGATGGTAGCGATTTATTGCGTGCAAAAAACAAAATAGATTCCGTTTATGCCATATTAAAAACCGATACTCTAAGCTTTGCAGAAGTTGCACAGCGCTACTCAGAAGATCAGGCAACTAAAGACAATGGAGGACTAATTATAAACCCGCAAACAGGAACAACACGCTTTGAAATGAATCAAATTGACCCATCTTTATTTTTCGTAATTGATAAATTAAAAGTAGGCGAATTTTCAGAACCACAATTATTTCAAACACAAGGTGGCAAACAAGCATACCGTATTTTGTATTTAAAAAACAGAACCGAACCTCATCGTGCCAATTTAAAAGATGATTATCAACGATTGCAGGAGGCAGCCTTATCTTATAAACAAAATGAAATTACCCGTAAATGGATAAGTAAAAAATTACAAACAACCTATTTAAGAATAATACCGGAATATACAACTTGTAATTTTGAAACATTTGTATTGCCTGACAATCCTTAATTGTAAATAAAATTAAAATAAATATATGTATACTTCAGATGCAGCCGCCATTGATGCTTTTGCTCAAAAATTTAAAGACTTAAAAAAAGAAATAGCTAAAGTAATTGTAGGACAAGATGAAGTTGTTGACCAAGTACTGATTTCAATTTTTAGTCGTGGCCATTGCTTATTGGTTGGAGTTCCCGGCTTAGCTAAAACATTATTGGTAAATACCATTTCTGATGTATTAGGGCTAAGCTTTAACCGTATTCAGTTTACCCCCGATTTAATGCCATCTGATATTATAGGCTCAGAAATATTAGATGAAAACAGACAGTTTAAATTTATTAAAGGACCTTTATTTGCCAATATAATTTTAGCTGACGAGATAAACAGAACTCCTCCTAAAACACAAGCAGCTTTGCTTGAAGCCATGCAAGAAAAAGCCGTTACAGCATCGGGCAAACGCTATCCTTTACCCGAACCATTCTTTGTACTTGCTACACAAAACCCAATAGAACAAGAAGGAACCTATCCCCTGCCCGAAGCACAATTAGACCGCTTTATGTTTAATGTGTTGCTTGACTATCCCAAATACGAAGAAGAATTAGCCATTGTAAAATACACCACTACCGATATTAAAGTAGAATTAAGTAAAATTTTAAGCAGTGAAGAAATTTTATTTTTTCAGAATCTTATTCGTAAAATGCCCGTTGCAGATAATGTATTGGAATATGCCGTAAAATTAACTGCCAAAACCAGACCCAATGGCGAATATGCACCGGAACTGGTAAAAAAATTTATAGATTGGGGAGCCGGCCCACGTGCATCTCAATTTTTAATTATTGGAGCTAAGTGCCATGCTGCCATGCAAGGCAAATATTCTCCCGATATTGAAAATGTAAAAGCAGTTGCCTTACCAATTTTACGTCATCGCGTAGTTAGAAATTACAAAGCTGAAGCTGAAGGTTATTCCATTGAATCTATAATAGCTGAAATTAATAAGTAAAAATTATGCTTTAATCTAATTTTTCATGCGGGGTACTTGCTCCGCATTTTTATTTTTCTTAAACTTACTCAACCAAAAAATTATCTATGAAGAAAATTTACACTCTTTTTCTTGCAATTGCATCATTGTTTATAATGAAAAATGCATATGCGCAATGCCCCGGATGTGTTATCAATACTAATTGTGTTGTTACACCGGCATTTCCGGCAACATGCCCGGCAGATTCAATGCCTGAAGGATATGTTGCTCAACCATACAGCGAAGACATTACGTTTTACATGCCGGAATATTTTCAAGTTACCAGCCCTGTTACGCAAATGGTTCATTTAGATGAACTAAAAATTTTAAACGTATCCGGTTTACCTGCAGGTTTAAGCTGGCAAACAAACAGTGCTAACAACACATATCATCCATCAGCCGGAAATGAACATGGGTGCGCAAGAGTTTGTGGCACACCGCAGTTTCCGGGAACTTATACCGTAATTGTTTATTTTCAGGTAACTGTTACACCTCAATCAATTGGAGGTGTTACCACTCAAAATGAATCTACTACCATTATATTAAAAATCAATCCAAATCCTTCAGGAAACGCTGCATTTACCATTGCTAATCCGCAAGGATGTGCGCCCCATTCCACTTCATTCTCACCGGTTATTCCAAGCAATGGAAATCCCCTTTATACTTATTCATGGGATTTTGGTAATGGAAATACCAGTACTATTGAAAATCCACCGGTACAGAATTATCCTAATGCAGGTACTTATGTGGTAACTCAAACAACCAATGTTTTACAATACCGATTAACCAATGTAACCTTTAACGTAGGCTCTAACACCAACTGGTGTGGTGATGTAGAAGAACCAAGTTTTTTTGGAAATTGCACAGGATCACCTGATTTGTTTTTCGAACTTAGAGATAACAGCTCCGTTATTGTACATACTTCTACAGAAATATCAAACTCCATGACCGGAACATGGAGTAATTTGAATATTCCATTACCGAATGCTCCTTATACCATTCAATTTTGGGATGCAGATGTCATAAGCCAAAACGATAACCTGGGAATTTTTACTATAAATCCAACTGCTACAGGCACATTTAATTTTAGTGGAGGCGGAGTTTCCGGCACCTTTACAATAGGAACATCAATTATTAATACTGTAACAGATTCTGACACAGTTGTAGTTTATAGCGCGCCTCCTGTATTATCAATTACAGCTACACCTAATGACTCTGTTTGCGAAAATCAAAGCATAACACTTACCGTTGATGGTGGTTATATTTATCAATGGTACAAAGATACTACTGCATTATTTAATGCAACAGATTCATTTATTGTTGTAACAAACAATTCCGGAAATTATTGGGTAAAAGTAAGCAACCAATTTGGTTGTATTACTAACAGCAATATCTTTAATATTACCTTTGTTGAAAATCCTCCTAAGCCAACCTTCTGGATTATTGGTAATACTCTTAATACGAACATGAATGGATACAGCTTGCAATGGTATTACAACGGAAATGCAATTAATGGCGCAACCGGCTTAACTCATACTGCATCAAATAGCGGAAACTACCATATAATTGCTACCAATACATTCGGATGCAGCACATCTTCTGATACGGTATTTATAACGCTTGTAAATGGTATTGCAGAAGGTTTACCTGTAAAAGATATTTCAATCTATCCAAATCCAAACAATGGAATGTTTAACCTTGCATTTGAATTGATGACGGAAGCAAATGTAAACATTATGGTAGCTGATATGCTTGGCAAAGTTGTGTATGAAGAAAATATTGGAAATTACAGCGGTTCATATAACAAACAATTGAATTTAACATGGCTGCAAAAAGGAATCTATCTGGTAAATGTTCAGGTTGGTAATGAGCGAATAAATAAGCGAATTATCATTCAATAAAATAGCGCGTTTGCCTAAAAGGAGGAATTTATAATTCCTCCTTTTTTT
>CALKJP010000116.1 GCA_937995645.1 uncultured Bacteroidia bacterium | reverse complement strand
TTCCGGAGTTAGAACCATTGGTAGCGGACAAATTACAGCCGATGGCTATACCGGAAATAGTGAAAATATTGAGATATGTAATACAGTTGTGTGGCAGGCAAGTTATGGCCCTGTTACTACACCTACCAATTTTGGAACTCCATTCTCGCCTCTTCCTATAAGTCTTTTATCATTTTCAGGAAAGCAAAAAAATTCATCTATTTATATTACATGGGTAACAACAAGCGAAATAAATAATGATTATTATTGTTTAGAACATGCTATTGATGGAGAAAACTTTAATTTAGTTAAATTATTAAAAGGAGCAGGCTTTAGTAATGATGTTTTACATTATTCTTATTTACATGAAAAACCTGTAAATGGTGTTAATTATTATCGCTTAAAACAAACCGATTTTGACGGTACATTTACTTATTCGGATATTATTGCTGTAAATTTTAAACAAATAGATAATTCTCTTATAGTATATCCTAATCCTATTTCTAATAATCAATTTACTGTTAGCGGTTTATCAGAAAATGAAATATATCATATTGCTTTATGCGACTTAAACGGTAAAATTATCAATACATTACAATCAGAATATGTAAATGAATTAACTTTTTATCTTGATAATGATTTAACAAAAGGATTATATTTTTTAATTGTTCAATCGTCTGTTAATACTGAAATTATTAAGCTTTCGATAAATTAATTATCTTTTTTTTTGAAATCGAGGGATAAAGAATTTACGCAGTAACGCATACCTGTTTCAGTTGGTCCATCATCAAATAAATGCCCTAAATGGCCACCACAATTTGCACAAATAATTTCTGTACGAATCATTCCGTAGCTTTTATCTAAACGTTTTAATATTTTACCCCCTTCAATTTCTTTATCAAAGCTTGGCCATCCGCAATGCGAATCGAATTTCATATCAGATGTAAATAATTCTGCACCACAACCGGCACATACATATACCCCTTTTTCTTTATGTAAATTAAATTTTCCGGTATGTGGACGCTCAGTGCCTTGTTGTCTTAAAACATAATACTGCTCCGGACTTAATTTTTGCTTCCACTCCTCATCTGATAACTGATATTTAAATGTTGTTTTTTCTTCCATAATCGGTTTAGAATTATTTTGTGCATTGCATGCAAGTATGCCTGAAATTATTAAAAATGAATATACGTTTTTAATCATGGTTTTATAAAAATGGTTTTGTCTTGCTTTGGAATTATTTTACCAATTTTCCAATAATTTAAACCATTTTCTGCAAATAATGTTTCAAACTGATTTTTAAAATTTTCATTCACGCTTACTAATAAACCTCCATTGGTTTGTGGGTCGCAAAGCGATATAAATGTTAAACCATCCATACCCTCAACTTTATCTTTGTAGGCATTAAAATTTCGGGTAGTATTATCAGGAAAACAAAACTGATTAATATAAAACTCTAAGTTTTCAATTAATGGAATGGTTGAGAAATTGATTTCTACCGAAACTTTTGAGGCTTCACAAATTTCGTTTAAATGCCCGATAAGTCCAAAACCGGTTACATCTGTCATAGCATTCACGTAATCTTTTTGACCTAATTTTTCACCAATTTTGTTAAGTTCTGTAAGAGTTATTACTAATGATTTATAGTCATCATTTTTAAGTATATTTCGTTTTAATGCTGATGATAAAATTCCTGAACCAATTGGTTTAGTTAAATACAATAAATCACCTTCTTTTGCATTGGAATTTGTTTTAATACAGCTTAGATGCGCAATTCCTGTAACAGATAGGCCAAAAACAGGCTCACTAATATCAATAGAATGTCCTCCTGCAATAGGGATAGCGGCAGTTTTACACGCTTCTTCAGCGCCTTTTAAAACTTCTGCACAAATTTCAGATGATAGTTTTTCAACCGGCCACCCTAAAATAGCCAATGCCATAATAGGTTTTCCGCCCATGGCATACACATCGCTTAATGCATTAGCCGCTGCAATTTTCCCGAATAAAAAAGGGTCATCAACAATTGGTGTAAAAAAATCAGTAGTGCTTATAATAGCTTTTTCATCATCAATTTTCCATATAGCAGCATCATCTTTAAATTCTTTTCCAACTAATAATTGTGTGAAGCTAATATGTACAGGTACTTTATTTAAAATTTCATCCAGCACAGATGGCGCTATTTTACATCCACAACCCGAACCTTTGCTGTATTGCGTTAATTTTATTTCCATAATTATTTTAAGGTAACATCCATATTTTTAATATAATTCAATAAGTGTTGTGCTATTTTTTCAACTTCATCTAAATCGGTTTTAATATGATGAATTTTTGATTTATCATCTCTTTTGTATGAATTGTAATAATATGCAGCATCGTAATATCGCAACAAGATTGAAGCGGTTTTCTTTAAATCGTTATTCAGTAAAGCTTCCGTAGCTTCTTTGTAAGCCAAACCTCCCAGGCGTTTTTTTATTTTATCAATTGCCTGTTGCAAGGCTTCTTTTTGAAATTTACCATAGGTTTCAACTAAATATTCAATTCGTTTTTCAAGAGCAAGCTCCAAATAAATTAATGGAGCATGTTTCATTTTAATCCAAAATTCATTTGGTATATGAGCTGTACCAATGGTTTTAGATTCGTCTTCAATCCAAATTATTTTATCCCGATTTAATTTTTGTAAAGCTAAAGACAAGTTATTTTCAAATGATTCGGTATCGGGCTGCTCTAATCCATCCAAATTTCCAAATGCAGAGCCTTTATGCCGGGCTAATGCTTCCAAATCAATTACCTGTTCACCTTTATTTTTCAAGCAATGTAAAATTTCTGTTTTTTTACTTCCGGTTGGGCCTCCCAACATAATAAGTTTATACGATTTTGTAAACTGTTCTAAAATGAAACTTCTGTAGGTTTTATAACCACCTTTTATCACCATAACATTTAATCCTGCCATACTTAAAAGCCATGCTACACTACCACTACGCATACCTCCGCGCCAACAATACAATACAATTGGTTTGTTATTTGAAATAGCTCTTACATCTAATACTATTTTTTTCATTTTAGGACCTACAATTTCTAATCCTTCTAAAACAGCATGTTCTCTTCCTTTTTGTTTATAGAGGGTACCTACTTTTGCTCTTTCTATGTCTGAAAATAATGGAATATTTAAAGCACCATCAATATGACCTTTTTTAAATTCTGCGGGAGAACGTACATCTATCAGCACAACATTTTTGCTGATAGTAAAGTAATCATGTATTGATATTTGTTTAACCATATTTGCCATAAGCGGTGAAGGTAACAAAGTTATACGCTAAAAAGTTTAACTTTGCCAACTTATTTAAAAATTATGCGCCTACATAAAAATTTAGTTGCTGCTGTTGTAAAAGCTCTTCAAGATATATTCTGGAATGGGCGCTATGCAGATAAAACCATCGAATACATTTTTAAACACAATAAAAAATGGGGCGCAAGAGACCGTGCTTTTATTGCAAATTCAGTTTATGAAATGGTTCGCTGGTGGCGCTTGCTTTGGTTTATTAAAGGCGAAGAACCTGTAAACGATGAACAAAAAATTTGGAATCTATTTGCAATATGGTACACCACAGAAGGCAATGAACTACCCGAATGGCACGAATTGGGAACCGTAAATCATAATCTGATAAAATCGCGCTGGGAGAAGGCTCAAAAAATAAGAGACATTATTCATTCTTATCCAAAATGGCTCGACAACTTAGCAGCAAAAGAATTAGGAGATAAAGTGTGGGAAAACGAAGCGGCTGCATTAAATAAACATGCAAATTTAGTATTGCGTTGCAACACATTAAAAACTGGCATACAAGAGCTAAAAAAATACTTTGAAGAAAACAACATTAAATACGAGCAACTTTTTGATTATCCGGATGCTTTTATTCTGGAAAACCGAATAAATATATTTCGCTTAGAAGCCTTTAAAAACGGATGGATAGAAATACAAGATGCTTCATCGCAATTGGTAGCTCCATTTTTAGATATAAAACCCGGAATGCGCGTAATTGATGCCTGTGCAGGCGCAGGTGGAAAAACCCTACACATTGCAGCTCTTATGAAAAATAAAGGCAAAATTATTGCCATGGACACCGAAGAGTGGAAACTGAAAGAATTACGAAAACGCTCCTCAAGATGCGGAGTTGATATTATTGAAACAAAAGTAATTGATTCGCAAAAAACAATTAAGCGCCTGAAAGAAAGTGCCGATAGATTATTATTAGATGTACCCTGTTCGGGCTTAGGAGTATTGCGAAGAAATCCTGATACAAAATGGAAACTCAGTCCTGAATTTATAGCGGATGTAAAGAAAAAACAGCAAGAAATTATTCGCACCTATTCGGAAATGTTAAAATCGGGAGGTAAAATGGTTTATGCCACTTGTAGTATTTTACCATCCGAAAATCAGGAACAAGTCAACATCTTTTTAAAAGAAAATTCTAATTTTAAATTACTGGAAGAAAAAATTATTCTTCCATCTGTAAGTGAATTTGATGGTTTTTATATGGCATTAATCGAGAAAAAATAAATTTAATTTTTAAAATGAGCAACATAAAAGAAATACAACGCAGACGAACCTTTGCAATTATCAGCCACCCCGATGCAGGTAAAACAACTCTTACCGAAAAGTTATTATTATTTGGCGGACAAATACAAACAGCCGGCGCTGTTAAGAATAATAAAATAAAAAAAACAGCTGCTTCCGATTTTATGGAAATTGAAAAACAGAGAGGAATCTCTGTTGCAACATCGGTTATGTCGTTTGAATATGGTGGTGTAAAAGTTAATATTCTGGATACACCCGGCCACAAAGATTTTGCGGAAGATACCTACCGTACACTTACAGCCGTTGACAGCGTAATTCTTGTAGTGGACTGTGTAAAAGGAGTTGAATCGCAAACAGAAAAATTGATGGAAGTATGCCGCATGAGAAACACCCCGGTAATTATTTTTATTAATAAAATGGATCGCGATGGAAAAAACCCGTTTGACCTGCTGGATGAACTAGAAGAAAAGTTAAATATAAATGTTCGACCACTTACATGGCCTATAAGCATGGGAAGTACATTTAAAGGTGTTTATAACATTTATAAAAAAGAACTTAATTTATTTAACCCCAATAAAGTTAAAGTAGAAGAAGATGTGCTTACAATGAATGATATTAACGATAAACGCATAGATGAGCAAGTAGGTGAAAAATTTGCCACCCAGCTTCGCGATGATGTAGAATTAATTGAGGGGGTTTACGAACCATTTAATCAAGATTTATATACCGAAGCACATTTAGCTCCTGTATTTTTTGGCAGTGCAGTAAATAATTTTGGTATAAAAGAAATGCTGGATACCTTTATAAAAATAGCTCCCAGTCCACGCAAACGAGAAACAACCACAAGAGAAGTTTTTCCTGAAGAAAGTAAATTTAGCGGTTTTGTATTTAAAATCCACGCTAACTTAGACCCTAAACATCGTGACAGAATTGCATTTTTGCGTATCTGCTCGGGCACTTTCGAGCGTAATAAATTTTACCATCACGTGCGTTTGAACAAAGATTTTCGATTTTCAAATCCATACATGTTTTTAGCACAAGATAAAAGTGTGGTAGATGAAGCATATCCGGGCGATGTAGTTGGTTTATACGATACCGGAAACTTTAAAATTGGTGATACCCTAACCGAAGGCGAAAATTTTATGTTTAAAGGCATACCAAGCTTTTCACCCGAAATATTCAAAGAACTGATTAATAAAGACCCCATGAAAACCAAGCAGCTGGAAAAAGGCATTATGCAGCTTACAGATGAAGGAGTGGCGCAGCTTTTTATTCAACAACCCGGAAATAGAAAAATTGTTGGTGTAGTTGGTGAACTCCAGTTTGAAGTTATTCAACACCGCTTGCAGCATGAATACTCTGCAGCCTGCGATTTCCAATATCTCCCCTATACAAAAGCCTGCTGGATAACTACTGATAAAGAAGATAAAATGAAAGAATTTATCAGCTACAAATATCAGCAAATAGCTTACGATAAAGAAGGTAATACTGTATTTTTAGCCGATTCTGACTGGAATTTACGAATGACCATGGAAAAATTTCCGGACATTAAATTCCATTTTACTTCAGAATTTAAAGCAGAAACATTAGTTGTTTAAAACTTAATTGAATATTAAAAAAAGCATGTTAATAACCCCACCATTTGTTATTAAAATACGATTACTTTCATTTGTATATTCGTAGTTAAATAAAATATGGAAGAATTAAAAGAAAATACAGAAATTTTTCCTGA
>CALKJP010000115.1 GCA_937995645.1 uncultured Bacteroidia bacterium | reverse complement strand
ATCATGATCATTGGTATTAATATTATCACCAATGCTTTCAGGGGTAAGCCATTTATCTCCTAATTTGTAGGAAATAAAAATATCTTCATAAAAAACTCCGTCAGGATCCGGCTTCAAGGCTTTATTTTGTCTTCCTCCTTTACTTCTATCTCCACGATAGGTATAGATTAATACTGCTTCATCAGAAGAAATAACAGGGACGTATTCCGAAAATTCCGTATTGATAGGTTCTCCAATATTTACAATCGCTACATCTATATCTTTTCCATATAATTTTAATCCATTTTCGGCCCAGCTAATATGTTTATTTGCTTCGTCTATTAGTTGTGCCGAAGGTTTAGAATTTAAAAATCTGTTGTAAAACTCTTTTGCTTCTTCAAACTCATATCTTGCTGCATGTGCTTTCCCCATGTAAAATAAAATATTTTCAAAAGTTGGTTCGTTATCATAGGCTTTTTGTAAATAATCCAGCGCTTTTTCACGCTCATCACTTTTGTATAAATAACAAATTCCGGTTTTATAAGTTATATAAATATCTTCCGGATGCAAGTTCCCAAGCTTTAAATAAATTGGTAATGCAAGCGCATAATTTCGCTCGTCAAATAAAAACTCTGCACGAGCCAATTCCATTTTTTCATCTTTGGAATATTTTATTCCACTGCCTTTTTTTTGAGCAAATGAAATAACCGTAATAACTGATAATATACAAAGTATTATGTATTTCTTCATAAAAAATAGTTTATTACATAAACAAAATAAAGCGCTGAATTACAACACTATTTCTGTTTACTAAATTCAAATAATTATAACAAGATATTTAATAAACGAAACAGAAGTTTTGCACGTCAAAATGTTAATTTCTCTATTTTCGTGTACCGCCTCAGTTTTTTGTACCTTAGCAACATGAGTCTTTTACCCAAAATTAGTATTTTATCTAATGGTTTACAAGTTGCTTTTTTAAATATAAACCATTCTCCCGTTTCGCATTGCGCATTAATGATTAATGCCGGCTCAAGAGATGATTTTAAAAATTGTTTTGGGATAGCACACTTAACAGAACATTTACTTTTTAAAGGAACAAATAAAAGAAAAGCTTATCAAATTTTAAACCGATTAGATGCTGTTGGTGGAGATTTAAACGCATACACATCCAAAGAAGAAACATGCATACATGCATCCTTTTTAAACGAACATGCCGAAAGAGCCATTGAACTGATTGCAGATATCGCTTTTAATTCAATATATCCGGAGAAGGAACTGGAAAAAGAAAAAACAGTAGTTGCTGATGAAATTCGCTCGTATTTTGATAATCCTTCAGAAAATATTTTTGATGATTTTGAAGAACTTCTTTTCAGAAAACACCCATTAGGACATAATATTCTCGGCACACACGAATCATTAAAAGAAATTAAAAGGAATGATTTAATTCAATACACACAATCTGCATTTCAGCCCCAAAACATGGTTTTTACCTTTGTAGGAAATTTAAAAGAAAACAGATTTTATAATTACATTGATAAATATTTTACATTGCAAAAAAATGCACCGTTACATTTAGAAAAACGCTCATCATTTAAAAATTACAAAACCTTTTATACCCAAAAAGATATTGATGCACACTCCGTACATATGGTAATTGGCAACCAAGCCTATCCTATAAAACATAAAAACCGTATTGCATTAGTATTGCTAACCAACATGCTGGGCGGACCTGCCATGAATGCTAAACTTAGTATTGCACTAAGAGAGAAGCATGGTATATCCTATCAGGTAGATGCTAATTATACAGCATTTTCCGATAGCGGAATATTTACGGTTTATGCAGCAACGGATGAAAAACAATCAGAAAAATGCAAGGAACTAATTTTTAAAGAGCTGAAAAAAATACGCGACACAAAACTATCTGAAAACTTACTAAAACAAGCTAAAACACAACTAAAAGGACAACTATCTTTAGCACACGAAAATCGCTCGGGCATGTCAATCGGATTTGCAAAAAGCTTGTTAATGCTTCAAAAGATTGAGTCAATAGAAAACATTTTTGCACAAATTGATAAAGTTACAAGCTCGCAAGTTCTTGAGGTTGCCAATGAAGTTTTAAATCAAGATAAATTAAGCATTTTAGAATATTATTAAATATGGATTTTATAGCAAAAGAGATAGAAGATTACGCATTAAATCATACAAAACCTGAAAGCGAATTATTAAAAAAATTAAATCGTGAAACACATGCTAAAATTATGATGCCACGCATGCTAAGCGGGCATCTGCAAGGTCGTTTACTAAGTGTGTTTAGCAATATGATTAAACCGGATTATATTCTTGAAATCGGCACTTACACAGGCTATTCAGCATTATGCCTTGCAGAAGGATTGAGTGAAAAAGGAAAAATTATTACCATTGATATTAATGAAGAAATTGAAAAATTTGTGCGTAATTTTTTCGAACAATCAGCATACAAAAATAAAATAGATTATCGCATTGGAAATGCCCTTTATATAATTCCAACTATTGATCAACAATTAGATATGGTATTTATTGATGCTGATAAAGAGAACTATTCTGCTTATTACAACTTGGTATTTGATAAGGTTAAAAAAGGTGGCTACATTATAGCAGATAATGTTTTATGGAGCGGAAAAGTGTTGATGGATGATAGCAAACTTGACAAAGACACTAAGGCTATTAAAGCATTTAACGATAAAATTCAACAAGACGACAGAGTAGAAAATATTTTACTGCCTGTGCGAGATGGATTAATGATTTGCAGAAAAAAATAATTATCCCAATTTATGCATTAGAAATTTTTAGAGGCATCCGGAAAGACAATTACGAAGTTACTGTTACAGAAAAAATATAAGCACAGAGAACACAGAGAAATACAGAGAAAATAAACCCATTAAAAAAAAGTCCAATGTCGTTCATTGCCATCGAGGTAAAACAAATTGGTTGAACCCAAGTGCTTATTTCCATCAATTGAAGATTAAAACTCAAATACAAATGCTTTTCAATTTAAGCGGTTTTCTTATTGCATAATTTGGGATTATGCTATTGGCAAAATCGAAAAATATTAACATGATCTTGTCATTAGAATTTTCAAATTCTAATGACTTTTTGTAGATTGTAAACACCTCAACAATTTATCAATTGCATCCGAAAGTTCTTTTTGTTGCTTTATAAGAGGGATTCCCTGCATAAAAGGTATTCTTAACAGTGCAGTTTGCAAATCCATTTCCGATTGTTTTTGATATACACAGCAACCTTTTCCGGCAAATCGTTTAGCTAAATACTCTTGCTCTGTTTGCCCCGGAGTTGGAATAAAAACAGCTTTTTTACCATAAACAGCCAAATCCATAATGGTACTGTAGCCTCCTCTGCAAACAATTACCTCACTGGAAGCAACAGCCTCTTCCATTTCGATAGAATTTAAGTGCGACACAATGGTTAAATTATTTGAATTGCTTTTTATTGTTTCTTCTGGTTTACCTAAAACCAATAAAGCTGTTTTGTTTAATTTTTCTAATTGAGCTTTTAATTTTTCTTCAAAAACGCTTCGCTGAGGCTCTGGACCGGAAACAATGGCCATTACTTCATATTTTTTTTTCAGTTTACATGTACCTTTAAATCTGGTTAAAGGACCAATAAATCTGGCGTGAGCAGGCAAACTTTCCAAATGCGACAACTTGCCTGATAAATTTCTTTCTGATGACACATCGGGAATCCAGCAAATATCAAAACGATTAATAAATTGAGTGTTTAGAAAAAAAACCAAATCTTCTAAAACCGGAGAAATAATCCGCATCTGATGAGTAATAAATACACAAGGCACTTTTTTAGTCCATAATCCATAACGATTATCGGAAATTACCGCATCTATCTGATGTTTTTTAATAAGTTTTTCGAGCATTACATGCTCTTTATGAATCATTTTTAAAATATGGGGTACATTACTTAATACCTTAAAAAAGAAACTACCCTTGTTTTGATAGGTAACATCATAACCCGGTAAAACCTCAAATATTAAGTTTGGAAACTCATTTTTTAATAATTCCAATGGTTTACCATCGGCAGCAATAATCACTTCTATATTTCTGCTTAACAATTCATGAATAACAGGAATACAACGGGTAGCATGGCCAAGCCCCCAATCAAGCGGCGATATTAAAATTTTTTTTGCCAAGAATGAAGTACTAATACAAGTCAAAGTTACGTAACTTTGCACTTTATTGTGTTATGACAGTATTAATTTCAGGAGCATCAAAAGGTATTGGCAAGGCTATCGCAGTAGCTTGTGCTGCCAAAGGATTTAACTTAGCCTTAGCAGCAAGATCGCTCAATGATTTGAGTGAATTAAAAAAT
>CALKJP010000114.1 GCA_937995645.1 uncultured Bacteroidia bacterium | reverse complement strand
TTTTAAACAAATGCTTGCATTAAAGGCTGACCGGGCAATAGGCCTCCGGGAATTTCATGATCAAATCCTAAAGCATAAGCAATTGTTGGTACAACATCAATTGACTGGCCTGTTACCGAACTTATTGTTTGATTTTGTTTTATAACTCCCGATGGCCCAACAACCAGACAGAATATTTCGCGCGACATCTGGTCATTGGTATGGTCGAGCGCATATCTTCCATTACTATCTTGAATGGTATTGGGCTGTTGATTTCTTCCATGTTCAGGAACTGCAATAAGTATAGTATCGTTTGCCATTCCGGGTGTTGACTGAATGGTATTCCACAAATGTGCCAATGAATAATCAGCAATTCTTAATGTATTGCAATATTGGGTAAAGTTAGAATGACCAATATCTACATCCTGCATATTCACCACCAGCAATTCAGGCTTAAACTGCTGAATAATTTTTTCAGCAGCAAAAATATTCACCATATCATTGGTCATATAACCTACGCCCCATGCATTGGCATATTGCCCTGATTGGGCTTCGTTAAATGTTTGCTGAATAAAATTTTCGAGTTGAACAGCTTCTTCGAGCTCATTCATCATTCCACCTTCTGCAGAATAGCTTAAAGCAAAACCTTTATTGAATTGCTCTCTTAACTGATTGACTGCTGTTTTTTCAGATGATGTAAAAGTTTTTGGATTTCCTAAATTATTAAATCCGCGTTGACTAAAAAGTGTGCTTGGCTGCATATAGTTAGCTCCATACATAGCCCCATATCCGGGATATATACTGTAATTTAAAGATGGATAAGGTCCAAGCATATTTGAAATCCACCATGCATTTAAAGCATTATTGGTTGGAGAATTATGTTTTCTGTAATATTCAAATACCGTGGGGAATTTTGGCGGCATTTTTATATTTAAATCTGTTGTAGTATAGTTTCCGGTGATAGCAGTTGTATGACCGTTAAAGTGTCCGGTTGGGCCAACACTATATCGGAATTCTTTAAACAATGTACCGTTATTTAATAATGGTGTTCCTGGTGCTGGCAATGGAAACATGCTACCTGCTATATCCGGTGAAATAGCTTCGCTGCCGGGCAAAATATTTCTCAATAAATTTCCTTCTGCTTTTTGCATAGCCTCCAGATTTCTAACTCCTCCGGCAAATAAGCAAAGCACCACGTGATTAACTTTTCTGTTTCCTGTTGCTGCAAACAGGCGACCACTTGGCAAAATATAGGGAATAGTAAGAGCTGCAGCTGCTGCTACTCCGGTATTTTTTATAAATTTTCTTCTGTTCATAGCCTGCTAGTAATATCGGTATTCGTTTGATGTCATTAAGGCATAATATACAACGGTAGGTGTAATGTTGCTATTTGATTTAATCAGTTCTTTAACTTTAAAAGCTTCTGTTTCGGAAGGTTCACGGTTATATAATTTTTTATAGGCATCGGAAATAAACTTATCTAAATCTGCATTCATAGCTGTTGAGCTTGGTATCTGTGCTGAAGGGCTATTGATAAAATTTTTAACTATAATATCTTCCATTAGTTTTTTATCTCCAAAAGATTCGTACACCAAGGCAATTTCGTCCAGTTTATTTTGCGGAATAGTTGTGCCAAAAATATCAGAGTAAGCAATGGCAATAAATTCAGTAGTTGTTTTTAATCGGGTTTTATTTGCTCCATCTCTTTTTACATAAGCATCTTGCACATCATACAAAATAGCACGTTCTCTTTTGCATGAAAAGAAACCGACTGCAAGTAAAACAATTATTAGTATGCGTTTCATTGATAGATTTTTTTAAAAATTATTTTATGCCAACAAACTCATCGGATGTTAAAATGAGCTTTTGAACAGCTTTGTAATTATTCGTTGACTTATATAAACTTGTACCGTCTTTCATTTCCATAATAGAAGGCTCTCTAAAAATATAACGCTTGTATAAATCTCTCACACGCCCTTCATAATAAGCATCCGAATCAAAAAATATACGTATGAAATCATCTTTGGTATTTCCTTCCAGATAAAACAGGTACGCATAAAATCCATCTACCATTTTTTTACCTTCTTCTAACTCTTGCAATGTTGGATAGCGATACATAAAATGTTGAAACATGGATACTACAAAATTTTCAGTACCCATATTTATCTGGTCGTAGATATAATTATTTATGCAACGTTTATACACACCTTTTATATCAATTACTCCGTTGGCAAAATCAATAGGGACATTTTTTAAACCAATTAATTTATCACGCTCGGCTTGAATTGCTGGCCATAATGCTTGATAGGAAGTGTCTGACAAAAATTGATTAAACACATCTATAAATGTTTGCATCTCAGTAGAATCCGAATTATTTAAATACTCTGCTCTAGCCAAATCATACACTCTTTTAAAATATTCGGGCTTTGCCAATACTTCATCTACAAATAATTCTCGGTCACTCTTCTTTAATTCGTATGATGATAATTTTTGTCGTGCAGAAAGGTATTCCGTATCGGTTGGTTTTCTGCCAAGTACACTGATATAGGTTTTGTTAATATAGTTTTCGCGAAACACATTGCTAACCGTATTATCAGGAGGGGGCACATTGCCATAAATAATTAATTCCTCTCTTTTGGTACATGCATAAAGCATTGTAATTAGAGAGGACAAAAAAAGTATTCTTTTCACAGCAAAAAAATTGGATATTAAAAAGTAAAGATATTGAAATTTACTTGTAAAAGCAGCTAATTGAAAGAGAAATTTACCGTTTAGTTAAACCATTTTAGTTCATCCAGTATATTTTGAATGATATCAGGCTCAAAACCCTTTGAAACAATATATTTCAGCATTTTGTGCTTACGCATATGGGGTAATTTGTCTTTTATATCTTTCTTTTTTTTTTCAATTAATTCTATGATTGTTTTTTGATAATCGTTAGGGTTAATTTGAGATAAGGCTTTATTAATACAATAATCAGAAATTTCGCGGGCTTTAAGTTCTGATTTTAATTTTACTCTTCCCCATTTTTTCAATCGAAATTTCCCCGATACATAAGCCAAAGCAAATCGTTCCTCATTCAAAAAATTTTCACTTATAAGGGCGGCTATTACCTCTTCCGCTTCATCGCCATATAATCCCCATTCATGTAATTTATTTCTCACTTCCTGCTGACAGCGCTCTTGATAAGCACAGTATGCCTGCGCCTTTAAAATTCCTTGTTTAACGGTATAGATTTTTTTATTATTCTGCATGAATTAAAGTTATAGTCTTCCCAACGAGTTGTTGATTAAATCAGAAAAGGATTTGTAAGCTTTTCTTTGCCAATGGTAGTTACAGGCCCATGGCCGGAATATACTTTTACATCATCTCCCAAAGGCAATAGCTTAGATACGATGCTATGAATCAATGTTTTGTAATTACCCCCCGGAAGGTCGGTTCTGCCAATGCTACCATTAAACAATACATCTCCAACAACTAAAATTTTACTTTCCTTATCAAAAAAACTAATGCTTCCCGGAGAGTGTCCTGGTGTGTGAAATATTTGCATAGCAGTTTTGCCAAAAGTCAGGTTCTGATTTTCATCTAAAAAATATGCCGGAAAAGGACTTGCTACAACAGGCACTCCATACATTTTGCCGATATTTTCAACATTTTCGAGCAAAAACAAATCGTCTTTATGAATATATAAATCCAAAGCAAATTTTTTTGCCACAAAGGCATTTCCCATTACATGATCAATATGGCAATGGGTATTAACAAGTTTTACAGGTTTTAGTTTTTTGGATTCAACAAAACGTGTTAATTCCTCTTGTTCGTAAGTATTACTACAGCCGGGATCTAAAATAATGCAATCAAGGGTTTCGTCCCATAGCACATAGGTATTTTCCTGAAAAGGGTTAAATGTGAAAGACTGAATTTGAAGCATTTTTTTTAATTTTTACCCGCAAAGTTAGTAATAAACAAGTATTAACTTAAAGCGTTGTAACTATCAGCATAAAAAGCTATTTTTACAAGCTGTCATTTCATGAACTTACAGAAGTTATATCATTACATCTTTATTCTACTTTTGGTATTTATATGCCAACAATCATTGTATGCGCAGTTTTATAATGGCTCACAAATGGAATTTGGCAAAAATCGAGTTCAATACGAAGAGTTTTTGTGGACTTATTACCGATACGATAGATATGATATTTATCTTTATACGGGAGGTCGCGAACTTGCTATCTATACAGCAAAATCTATTGACAAACACATTCGCGAACTCGAAAATACTTTTGACTATCAGCTTACTGACAGAATACAAATTATAATTTACAACAAACTCTCCCATTTCCGCCAAAGCAATGTAGGTTTAGGAGCCGATGAATCCTACAATATTGGTGGTGTAACTCGCATAATTGGCACTAAACTTTTTGTTTATTTTGAAGGCGATCATAAAAACTTTGAACTTCAGATAAGAGCAGGAATTGCAGAAATACTTTTAAACGAATTAATATATGGAGGCAACTGGCGCGAAGCACTTAAAAACGCTACACTCATCACCCTACCGCAATGGTATATAAAAGGTTTGGTATCTTATGTAACCAAAGAATGGAACGACCAAATAGAAAACAAAGTAAAAGATGGTGTACTTTCCGGGAAATATAAAAAATTTAATCATTTAACTGGAGATGATGCCGTATATGCCGGACATGCCATGTGGCACTATATAGTGCAAGTTTATGGTGCCAATGTTTTGGCAAATATTGTTTACATGACTAAAATGAGCCGAAACGTAGAAAGCGGATTTTTATATGTGTTAGGGGTATCGCTAAAAAATATTTCGCTCGATTGGATAGATTACTATACCAACTTGTATCGCTCTGCCGAAATGAACAAAAAAATGCCCGATGAAAATCAATTAAAAATTAAATCGAAAAAAAATACATTTTACAGTCAATTAAAAATTAGTCCTGATGGCAAAAAAGTAGCATACACAACAAACGATATGGGTAAACTTAAAGTTTGGATGTATGATACCGAAACTAAAAAAAGAAAAAAAATAAAACGCTGGGGCTACAAATTAGACCGCATACAGGATTATCGCTATCCCATACTGGCATGGCACCCAAGTGGTGAAATTTTAGCTATTGTAACCGAAGAAAAAGGCGAACCATGGCTGCACTTTTACAATGTAAATGAAAAAACTTTAAACACCCGCCAGATTTTTTTAATAGACGATATTTTGGACATTGCATATTCCCACGATGGTAAACGCATGGTCTTTTCAGGTGTATATGAAGGAAGAACAGATATTTATGTTTACAGTATTGCATCAAATGCTCAGGAAGCCATTACAAACGATGTATATGATGATGTGCAACCAAGATTTATAAACAATTCAACT
>CALKJP010000113.1 GCA_937995645.1 uncultured Bacteroidia bacterium | reverse complement strand
AATTTTACTGAAGCTGCAATTTCATCTGCTTTTGCCTGTTCAATTTTGGCTTTTGCAATTTCTAGTTTTGCTTCTGCTAAATCAAGTTCTGTTTTTGCAATTACGTTTTTATCTACCAGTAGTTTTACTCGTTCGAGCTCTACCTGTGCTGATTTGGTTTCTGCCTCAGCACTTTTTAAGTTGGCTTTAGCACGGTTTAATTCTGCCTGATATTCTTCCTGATTAATTTGAAATAAGGCTTGTCCTTTTGTTACTGTTTTACCTTCATCAACAAGTATTGCTTCAAGGTAACCTTCTACACGGGCCCTTATTTCAACATTTTGCACCGCATGAATATCGGCTACATATTCCAGTTTTGAAGTGATGTCTTTTGTAAAAACTTCAATTACAGGATATTCATTAACAATCTGATTTTCTTCAGATTCTGAATTTTCTTTGTTTTTACAGCTTGCAATAATACAAAGGCTTAGCAATGCCAGTAAACTAGGTTTAATCATGTATATAGAAATAAAATAAAAAATAGTTAAACAGCTTAAGATGTTAAGCTAAAAGGGTAATTAAAAAGAAAATTGAAAAATTAAAATGGAGTAAGTCTGAAAATAAAGATGAACCCGGAAGAGGTTGTTTCCGAACTGTTTTGATAATTTAAAATTTTATGATTTAAATTTTCAATTACATTGTTGAATAAAGTGTTTAAAATAATGAATTGAGAGAAGATTCTAATGCAAGTCCTGTGAATTCTCTTTCCAATAAAGTCTTTTTCTAAAATAGCTGCTTCTTCTTCAACGGGCAATGTTATATCGGTATCAAATACAAATTCACAAATTAATTCAAAAACGGATTGAATTTCGCCTTCTGCTTCATTGGGATTTTCAAACGTGCTTTCATATTGTTTGAATAAAATATTAGCAGAATCATTTTGCTGTGGTACACAGAAAATGAGATTAATGGTAGCTATTATTAATAAATATGTGAGGGTATTTTTTAAAAGCACGTGCAAAGGTACTTTTTTTAACGAAATAATTAAATATGCTATTTAATTTAATCTACGCTGAATTTCTTGTTCTATTAATTTAAAAAGTTGCATGGGCGATTGACTGCTCCAGTTTATGTTTTCAAAACAGCCTCCCATATTTACAAAATAATCGATTCCGTATTGTTTAAATTCTTTTATTACGTGAGGTCTAAAATTTAAAAATACAATCCAACCATCATCTACATCTTCAAACCATTCTTCATAATAGCTGTCGTCTGATGCATGAAAATTCAACACATTTTCGCCAATAATTATAAACTTGTTTATTCCCTGATGAATTAATTCGTCTGCAATATCTCGTTTTAAAAACATAATATCGTTGTTCAAACAATCATTCCATTCTCCAATCATTTCAAAAATGGCATAGCCTTCGTTGTAATCAGCAAAGAGAATTTTCATAAATAATGTTTGTGATCCGAAATCGTCCCATTGAGGATGAATAACATAATTATATACGGCATGTGTAAATTCAAACTCGCTGTATTCTCTACCATAAAAAGGCGACAACTCATCTTCTGATGCAATGTATAAATGACGCCAGCTGTAATGAGGTTCTATATCGTGCATATTTATTTATTTTCTATGGCTTTTCTAACGCTGCCGTGTTTTCTTAATAATTCATTGGCTGTTTCGTAGCTTATGTTTAATGCTTCCATTACCATTTTTGTTCCACGGTCTATAAGTTTGTTATTGCTCAATTGCATATCTACCATACGGTTTCCTTTTACTCTTCCTAATTGAATCATTACAGAGGTAGAAATCATGTTTAATACTAATTTTTGGGCTGTGCCGGATTTCATGCGTGTGCTGCCTGTTACAAATTCCGGACCTACAACCACTTCAATTGGATAATCGCAATGTTGCGAAAGTTTGCTGTTTGGATTGCATGAAATACCGCCAGTAATTATACCGTGTTCTTTACATTTATCAATTGCTCCTATTACATAAGGCGTAGTGCCCGATGCGGTAATTCCTATTACTACATCTTCTTTGCTGATGGCATGTTCCTGTAAATCTTTCCATCCCTGTTCTGTATCATCTTCTGCAAATTCAATTGCTTTTCTAATAGCGGCATCGCCTCCTGCTATTATCCCAATAACTAATCCATGTGGAACGCCATAAGTTGGTGGGCATTCCGATGCATCTACAATACCTAATCGTCCGCTGGTACCAGCTCCCATGTAAAATAAACGCCCGCCATTTTGCATTTTTGCTACAATTACAGTTACCAGTTTCTCAATTTGTGGAATGGCTTTTTCAATGGCTTCAGGAACCTTACGGTCTTCTTTATTCATATTTACCAACAATTCGTGAATACTCATTTTTTCCAAATCGTTATACAGCGAATTTTGTTCAGTAAATTTCTGACTCATATTTTTCTATAATATTAAATAATTCATTATTAATCTTTCGGGTTTCTGCCCATGTCCAATTATGTTTTGGGCTTATGTTTTTATAGCTCTGTTTAAAGAAATTGCTAACAATGTTTTTAAAATGTTCCGCTTCAATTGAGCTTGATAAAATTGGTCGTTTATAAGGACTGTCAAAACGTGTTTCTTTATCCAGCTCTAAACTGTTTAAACTTAATAATGCACCCGTATCGGTGTAATGATTTGCATTCCATTTTTGAGAACTTTTTTCTTCTCTATTTAATATATCTGCCAATGCTTTAAAGTGTAAGCGCGGAAAGGTAGTTCTGCTTACTATATCAACCCAAGTAGTGTATTTATGTTCAATTTCATAGCGATTATTAGCGTATAAACTAATTACTATATCGTATCCTTTGGTAACTGAAAATAAAGCATAATAATGCAAAGGTTCAGGAGTTTCAATAATGATAATTTTTAAATCATCGAGCTTTGTAATATTTGCATTTTTTATTTTTTCTAAATCTACTAAAACCTTTTGATATTCTTCTTCCCAATCGTTTTTATAGTTTTCGGTATTAATTAATACATCGGTAAAATGTTTCAGACAATATTCAAATTTATCGGCACAAGCTTCCATTTCGTTAATTCCTAAACGCAGGTATCCAAAAGGTTTGTAAAAGTTTGCCGCTTCAACTTTGTTTAACCAGCACACCAATTGCAATGCATGATATGTATTTGGATGCTGAATGTCTAATTCTCTGAAATCACCTATTGTAGCAACTTTTTTTAAAGTTGCTTTATGCTGTAAAGCTAACTCCGGATTAAACAATGCCCATACACCAATAAAGCCATCTATATCAAAATGAGTTGCTGATACAATTTCAATGTCTAATCCTTCGATATTTTTTTCCAAAGCATTTAAAACAATGGCAGCGCTGCTATCGTCTTTTATTTCATTAATTGTGTTAGCGCCTTTCCAGTGCGATAAAACCAATCCATTGTGATAATAACCATCAATAACAATAGCCTTTTGCTCGTTTAATTGATGATATGGAACAAATTTTTTCAAAAGTGTTAATATATATTAAAAACTTTATTTTACCTACAAAGTTATTTACTTTGCAAACATGAAAATAAGTTTAATTTTAATTTTAATAAACAGTACTTTTTATTTACATGTAAAAGCCCAAACTATTCCGATAGTTAAATTTGATTATTATGAGCAATTGCGATCTAAGCAAAACGATACAACCTATATCGTTAATTTTTGGGCTACGTGGTGCAAACCTTGTGTTAATGAGTTGCCTTATTTTGAACAAATTAATAAAAAATATAAAAATGAAAAAGTGCAGGTAATTTTAATTTCGCTCGATTTTATAAAACAATATGATTTTAAATTAAAGCCTTTTGTTGCCAAGCGCGAACTGCAATCGCAGGTAGTATTATTAGATGAACCTAATTATAATGCATGGATAGATAAGGTTGATAAGAACTGGGGTGGAGCTATACCAGCAACAGTAATTTTTAATAACGATAAAAAACAATACCATTTTTTTGAACGAGAATTTAGCTTTGAAGAATTAGACCAAATTGTAATACGATTAACTCAATAAAATATGAAACGAGCATGATTCGTTTAACGCAAACAAGGATGAAAACTCATCATGCGAGTTCCATCCGACCTTAATTTAAAATTATATACGGATGAGAACAATCCTTTTAAGCGTAATAATTGTATTTACAGCATTTTCTTTTACTTCAATTACTAACGAATCGGGCTACAAAGTAGGTGATAAGGCAGAAGATTTTAAATTGAAAAATATAGATGGCAAAATGGTATCTATGGCAGATTATAAAAATGCCAAAGGGTTAATTATAATCTTTACCTGTAATCATTGCCCCTTTTCTGTTGCCTATGAAGACAGAATAATTGACATTCATAAACGCTATGCTGATAAAGGATTTCCTGTAATAGCCATTAATCCTAATGACGCAAAAGTTCAACCCGATGATTCCTTTGATAAAATGAAAGAGCGTGCCAAAAAGAAAAAATTCCCATTCGCTTATTTGCATGACGAAACACAGGAAATTGCAAAGCGTTTTGGCGCTACCAGAACACCTCATGTTTATGTTGTAAGTAAAAAAGAAACAGATTTTATTGTAGAATACATTGGTGCGATTGACGATAATGCCAACGAGCCTCAAAATGTAAAAACAAAATATCTTGAAAATGCATTAAATGAGCTGATAGAAGGCAAAGCCGTTTCTCAAAACTTTACCAAAGCAATAGGCTGTACTATTAAGTGGAAAAAAGACTAAGGAAGACAATTTCCATATAACACGGTATTTTACCATTAATGTAAAAAAATCAGGTCTAATTATTTTAAGACCTATATTTGAATTTTAACACAATACCCAAAATAATGATTCAAAAAAGTTTGTTTACCATTGCGGCACTTGCAATTAGCTATTTTGCTGCTGCTCAGGCCCAGCCCAAAATTAAGTTTGAAGAATATCAACTTAAAAATGGCTTAAATGTTATTCTTCATCAAGATAACTCAACGCCAATTGTAGCTGTAACGGTTTTATACCATGTAGGTTCTAAAAATGAAGATCCGCAACGTACAGGATTTGCTCATTTCTTTGAGCATTTAATGTTCGAAGGTTCTCAAAATATTGGACGCGGTGAATTTTCAAAAATAGTTCAGCAAAGTGGTGGCGTTTTAAATGCCAACACATCATTTGACAGAACTTTTTATTATGAAATTTTGCCTTCTAATCAATTGGAGTTGGGTCTTTGGTTAGAATCCGAAAGAATGTTACATGCAAAAGTAGATATAGAAGGTGTTGAAACTCAACGTGCAGTTGTAAAAGAAGAATTAAAAGAACGTAATGAAAATACGCCTTACGGTTCAGTTTTCAACGAAATTTTTGCACATGCTTACAAAGTGCATCCTTACAGGTGGACACCCGGAGGTTCTCCTGAATATATTAATAAAGCAGAGTTAAGCGAGTTTATTGATTTTTACAAAACGTTTTATGTGCCAAATAATGCAACCTTATCCATTGCAGGTGATATTGATATTGAGCAAACAAAAAAATGGATTGACAAGTATTTTTCAGGTATTCCAAGAGGAACCAGAGAAATTCCTCGTCCTAAAATTGTAGAACCTGTAAAAACTGCTGAAGTTCGCGATACAGTATATGATAATATTCAATTACCGGCAGTAATTATGGCGTATCACATTCCGGCTCAGGGAACAGATGATTATTATGCAGTAAGTATGTTGGCTACTTTATTATCAGATGGTAAAAGTTCTCGTTTGCAAAAAGAAGTAGTAGATAAACAACAAAAAGCCTTATTTGCAGGAGCATTTGCTTTTCCAACCGAAGATCCCGGATTAGCCATTATGTTTAGCATTGCCAATATGGGTGTTAATGTTATGGATTTAGAAAATGCAATAAATGCAGAAATTGAAAAAGTAAAAAATGAAATGATTTCAGAAGAAGAATTACAAAAGATAAAAAATCAAGTAGAGGCCGATTTTATTACCCGTAATTCAAGCGTTGTAGGTATCGCAGAATCACTGGCTAACTATAAGGTATATTTTGGTGATGCAAACTTAATTAATACCGAAATGAACCGCTATTTAAAAGTAACGCGCGAAGATATAAAACGTGTAGCCAACAAATATTTTACAAAAGAAAACAGAGTGGTGTTACATTATTTACCAAAGCAATCCAATTAATTTAAATTTTTAAAATTCTCACAATATGCTAAGATATATTTCCATAATAATTGCATTTTGTTTTACGCTGCAATTTTCATTTGCACAAAAATTAGATCGTAGTCAGCGACCAAAACCCGCTGCAGCACCTGTTATTAAATTAGGAGATACACAAATCTTTGAAATAGAAAACGGATTAAAAGTATTTGTAGTTGAAAACACCAAATTACCTAAAGTATCATTTTCGCTGGTACTGAATATTGATCCAGAATTAGAACGTGATGCAGCCGGATTGCAAAGTGCATTTGGCGAATTAATGAATACCGGTACTAAAAACAGAAGCAAAGATCAGTTAAATAATGAAATTGATTTTATGGGTGCAAGCCTTAACACATCTGCTACCGGATTAAGTGCTTCATCATTAAAAAAACATGCCGAAAAATTAGTTGCAATAATGGCTGATGTAATTTTAAATCCGGATTTTAAAAGTGAAGAATTAGAAAAAATTCGTACCAATATGATTTCGGGATTAGCTGCTGAAAAAGACAATCCGGATGCTATAATTGGAAAAGTACAAGGCGCTTTAGTATTCGGCAAAAATCATCCTTATGGTGAAAATCCAACAGAAGAAACCGTTAAAAATATATCATTAGATAAATGCAAAAAATTTTATGAAACCTATTGGAAACCAAATGTAGCTTATTTAGCAGTTGTTGGTGATATAACAGCTGATGAAGCAAAAAAACTTATTGAAAAGTATTTTGCTCAATGGAAGCGTGCAGATGTTCCTAAAACAACATATCCTACTCCTATAAATTTAAACGAAAGAAAAGTTGCTTTAGTAAACAAAACAGGAGCAGTACAATCTGTTATTAATGTTACTAATTATGCTGATTTAAAACCGGGTTCACCGGACGAAATAAAAGTTCGTGTTATGAACAATATTTTAGGTGGTGGAATGTCATCGCGTTTATTTATGAATTTACGCGAAACCCATGGCTATACTTACGGTTCATACTCTCGCATAAGCTCCGACAGATTGGCAAGTAGTTTTACGGCTTATGCAAAAGTAAGAAATGCAGTTACCGACAGTTCAGTATATGAAATTTTAAACGAACTAAACCGAATTAGAAATGAAGTTCCAACTAAAGAAGAAGTAGAGGGAATAAAAAATTATTTAACCGGTACATTTACCATATCTTTAGAAGACCCGAAAACTATTGCCAATTTTGCCATTAATATTGAGCGTTACGGTTTACCTAAAGATTACTATACTAATTATTTAAAACGCTTATCTGAAGTTAGCCCTGAAGATGTACAAGAAATGGCAAAAAAATATATAAAGCCCGATAATTGCTGGGTAATTGTGGTAGGTAACAGAGATGAAGTTAAAGAAAAACTGGTTCCGTTTTCTAAAAGCGGAAAAGTTGAATTATTCGACAATTACGGAAATCCTGTAAGCGATATGAAAGCTGCGCCTGCCGGTGTAACAGCACAAACCGTTATAAGCAACTATATTAATGCAATAGGCGGAGAAAAGAATATAGCTAAAATTAAAGATATAAGTATGGTTATGAATGCAACTATACAAGGCATGGGTATTGAAATGAAATCATACCAAAAAGCACCAAACAAATACATGATGCAAATTGGTATGGGCGAAATGATTTTCCAGAAAATGGTGTATGACGGCTTTAAAGGTCGTGCAAGCGGAATGCAGGGAACACAAGATTTACAAGGTGAAGATTTGGAAGAATTACAATACCAAGCTGTAATGTTTATTGAAACACAATACGATAAATTAGGATTTAAAACCACTTTAAAAGGTGTTGATGCGGTAGATGGTAAAGAGGCTTATGTACTTGAAATTACCAACCCTAAAGGAAGCAAATCAACCGAATATTTTGATGTAAAATCAGGATTGAAAATACGTTCAGTAAGAACATCTGATTCACCGCAAGGACCAATTACTCAAATAACCGATTATGCTGATTACAAAGATGTGAAAGGAGTAAAGTTCCCTCATGAAATTAATCAGACTGCAGGGCCACAGTCTTTTAAAATGAAAGCTAAAACCATTGAAGTAAACAAGAAATTAAAAGATTCCTTGTTTGAAATTAAATAATGTTAATCCCAAATTATGCAATAGGAAATTAAAAAAAAACAGTAATTAGTTAAATAAGAGTAAATTGGTATAAATAAAAAACAACCAAAATGGTTCAAGACATAAAAATTGAGTTTGTAGATAAACCCGTATCCTCTTGGGGAGGGATGAAGGTGATGAAAGACCTTGTAGATAGAACAAAAATCAAAGAATTTCTATCTCAATTAGATTTACCCCAACCGGGTTCTAATCGAGGTTATTCGCCCATACAAATAATAGAATGTTTTTGGGTAAGTATATGGGCAGGAGCTGGGCGATTCAGTCATTCGGCCATGTTACGGTATGATAAGGTACTTCAACAGATATTTGGATGGAAGCAAGCG
>CALKJP010000112.1 GCA_937995645.1 uncultured Bacteroidia bacterium | reverse complement strand
AGTTGATATATTAACAGGCGAACCCATTCCCAATGCCGAAATAACACTATGGGAAGGTAAAAGATATTTTGACCGTGAGGTAGCAACAGCACAAAGCGATGCACAAGGGAAGTTTAAAATAAACTATAAGTTTAATAATAACGATGATAGTGATGCTAAATGGAGATATAGTGTATCAGCCAAAAAAGAGGGATATTTAAAAGATTTTTATCGTTCAAAATATGAAATAAAAATTGATGTAAACGATGAAGCCATTGCAAAAGTAGAACCCACCAGAGCAAATAAAAATATTGTTTTAAAATTAATTAAAGTAGAAACAGTAACCTTCGAACTTGAAGATATTACTCCTTACAGTAATGCTGAATTTATACATGTTGGGCTTACTTCTGTAAACAATGAATACAAAAGATATTTAAAAACAATAGCTGTTACACCAAACGAATATAAATTAATTTCAGTTCAATTTGATAATGTTTTACCGGATGAATATTTATTGAAATTGTCTTTTGTAACCTTTGATTATTATCCATTAGGTGAAAAAGAATGTGGTACAATTAAAATTGAAAGAGGAGGGACTTATAATTATAAAATACAATATTAAAAGTTTCAACATAAATTATGGTTAAGTATTTAAAGCTTGTTTGTATAGGTATTTTAATATTTTTTTATTCAAAAGAAGCAATTACACAGTCTTGTAATATTCAATTGAGTAATGAATTTAAGTCAACAGAAATTTATAATTTCTTATTTTATAAAGAATATGATTTTGGGAATAATAAACCTGAAAATGCATATAATTACATAGGAAATAATTACAACCCTAACGATTCGAGTTTATACAAACAGTTAGGCAACTTAGAGCCGGCATCGTACATTATAGAATCCTTAATTATCATGTACGAAACCACTAAGGATAAAGCCTATCTTATTAAAGCGATAAATAAGAGTATAGAAATGATAAATAAACGAGGCACAGTTGGAGCGCCAAGCTCTTACACCTGGGCATCCAATCAAACATCAACCTTTAGCTTAGGGCCTGAAAATTCTTATGTTCCTAATCCACCAGGTTTGGTATTATGGGCAATGGCACATTTATGCCATATAATATTGTATGACTATCCTGAATTATGCAGTACACCGTTGCCAGGTAGTTTATTAGAACCAAATACAAGTAATTATCCCTATACAAACGGAATTGCCACCTATGGTTTATTTGCCGATTGGCTTGCAAGAAGGTGTGTAGAAAGTTTAGACTGGTATTTACAGACTTACTGGATTGGACCAACAGAGGGTTTTCGTGACGAATATAATGATGATTTTGGAGCAGCCATTAACCAACAAGCCCCATTTGCTGCTGCTTTTTTTTATTTAGGACATTTAACCAATATTGCACCATGTTTTGCTTATCAGGGTTTTTATAATGGTTTAGCATCGTATATTGACAGAGCAGCCCAAATGGCTAAATTGTTTACAAGTTATGTAAATATATATAAGGATAGTTCTTCCTGCGAAGTAAATTTAACTTGTTTCTCAAAGCCGGTTTTTAATTTTGATTTATCAAAAAATTCTTATTGGTGGTTTACTACCGGTTGGGGCTATCCAAAAAATAAATTAAAATGCAAAAAAAAACGAGTAAAATGTTCTGAATATTTTAATATAAGTAGTGAAAAGTATCATATAGAAGATATATCACATGGCATAAGAACCTTGATTTATCCTTTGCTTTGCTACAAATATAATTTTATAAGCGGAGGTATTCCCTTTTTTAATATAATAGATATGTTTCGATTTAGGAACACATTTGTAAATTCAATTTGGAACGGAGATTTAAACAGTCCAAAATTTTTCTATTCAGTAAAAGGCTCAGGATATAATAATTTAATCTCAAGCTCTACGTGTAAATCTTGCAATGATACATATTTTCAATGGATACCAATGGCATGGATGCCATTATATAAGTATGATTATTTAGCATCTAATACTACTACCTACGATGTTATAAAAAAACATTTTAGTAACTTATTGTTAAATTATGGTTTGGGTAATTTTGTAAATGGCGAAAAGGTATGGGGAATAGCTCATATAGCTTCGGCACAATGGGATAAAGAATGTACAGATTTAACGTTATACAACAGAAAATTAACGTATAATCAGGATATATATGCTAAAAAAACATTAACGATTGCACCTCAACAAGAAGATTGTTACCATTCATTAAATGATAATTCTTTGGCAGAGCCGATTATAACCGAAAATATATTTATCATAGAACCCGGTGTTACATGCAATATGAAGGCGGGTGAGCGCATAGTGTTAAAGCCGGGTTTTCATGCAAAAGCAGGTTGTAACTTTAGAGCATATATTGACCCATCCTTATGTTATTCCGGCAGAATGATTCGCTCCTTTGAAGAAGAAAATACAGATAAAAGCTGGTTGCAAATTGCCTTAAAAGAATCAGAAAACACTATGTATAGCGAATATGATTATAAATCAGACAACATATCCATCTATCCCAACCCAACAAATGGTATTATTACAATAGAGCTGCAAGATATAACTGAAAACACAACTTTGCATATTTATAACCTTTTTGGTCAATTAATGTTGCAACAACAAATAAATAATTCAATTGCAAAGCTTGATTTATCTATGTTTGGTAAGGGGATTTATTTAATAAAAATTAATCAATTAAGCAATAATATAAGTACTTATAAAGTAGTTGTACAGTAATAATAATCATTTAACATATAATTATAAAACGAGCATGATTCGTTAAACACAAATAAACATGAAAACTCATCATGCGAGTTCCATGTTACCTGTTTAAAATAAATTATTTACACATGAAAAAAGAATTTATAATAATATTATTGATATTAAATTTGTTTTGTAGTATTGAGTTATTAGCAAGGCAAAACAGTTTTAAAAACGACAGTACATCATCTTTACTAAAAAATTCAATAGGTATAAATGTTTCGCTAATAAATACCCCCTATGTAAAGTATAATAATTATAACAATGGTTATATCATATATAATTCTCTTATTTTTACTACAAAACCGGTAATAAATATGCATAATGCACCAGCATCTCCCCAAATAAATATGGTATATAATAGGTTCTTGAAACATAAATTTTATATTTCATTATTTGCTACATATACTAATTTATCATATACTGGAAAGGAAATTATAACTGGTGAAATTTTAGATGGAAATTATATAAAATATTTTAATAATGATAGAACATTAACTATTGATGTCAATTCTAAGGTTATATCTACCGGATTAGGGTTTGGTAAGTTTATAAAATTGTGGAAAAACATCTTTTTTAATCCAGAGTTTGCATTATCTGTTGCAAAACCCATCAGTTCAAAATATCAGGTAGTATATTATATAAAGGACAAATATATAAGTGAAGAAAAATATGAAGAGAAGCCTAAAGATATATGTTTTTTTAAAGAGATTCGAACAAATTTAGGATATCAACTTTATAATAAACATACATTTAAAATGGGGGTAGGTTATTATTTTTATGATCAATTTTTATTTGAAAGTAAGTTTATCCCCTTTAATGATTTAAATAAATATAAGTTAGGTTTTAATATTTCTTATAATTATCATTTTTAGATACGTAATAGTGGTGTATTGAACCCAAAAAAGTCATTAAACTTTTTTGGGTTCAATTAATGTTACTTGTATCTTTCTTAAAATATTCCATTATAACTTTAGCTTTTGCCTTTCCCACAGCAGCTTCCAATGCTTCAAAGCTTGCTTCTTTTACGCGCTTAACAGAGCCAAATGTTTTTAAAAGTTTTTCAATGGTGTTTTCGCCAATACCATTTATTCCATGTAATTCAGTTACAACAGCAGCTTTGGTTCGTTTGTTTCTATGGTGTGTAATTCCAAAACGATGGGCTTCATCGCGCATGTGTTGAATTACTTTCAGTGTTTCTGATTTTTTGTTTAAATGCAGCGGGTAAGGATCATTTGGATAATAAATCTCTTCCAATCGTTTCGCAATCGAAATAATACTTATTTTCCCTCTTAATCCTAATTTTTCTAAACTTTCTACTGCAGAACTCAACTGCCCTTTGCCGCCATCAATAACAATTAACTGTGGTAATGGTTTATTTTCATCCAGCAATCGTTTGTATCTACGATAAATTACTTCTTCCATCGAAGCAAAATCATTTGGACCTTCAACCGTTTTGATATTAAAATGGCGATAATCTTTTTTGCTTGGCTTTGCATCTTTAAACACCACACATGCCGAAACCGGAAATTCACCCATAATGTTTGAATTATCGAAACATTCAATATGCTTGGGCAATTCGGGCAAGCGCAAATCTTTTTTCATTTGTTCCAAAATACGTTCGCTGCGCGATACCTGTTTTATTACACCACTTGCTTTTTGTCGTTCTATTCTATAAAATTTTGCATTGCGCTGCGATAATTCCAAGAGCTTCATTTTATCGCCACGTTGTGGTACCGTAAATGTAACATTGGGTAACTCAATATCGGGTTTAAATGGTACAACAATTTCGCACGAGGTGCTTTTAAAACGTTCTCGCAATTCTACAATGGAAAATTCAAGTAAATCTTTATCGCTTTCTTCCAGTTTCTTCTTAAGCTCAATGGTGTGCGCTTGAACAATGGTGCCATCTACCACTTTTAAAAAATTTACACAGGCTATTTCTTCAACACTATCAATACTAAATACATCTACATTGGTAATAGTATTGCTTACAACCGCTGATTTGCTTTGGTATTTTTCAAGAATTTCAATTTTTTCTTTTATCAGTTGCGCATTTTCAAAGTCTAATTTTTCGGAATAGCTGTGCATTAAATTTCTTAAATGGCGTATTACTCCCGAAATATTTCCTTTAATAATTTCTTTTATTTGCTGAATATTTTCGTTATAATCTTCTATCTTTTGCAATCCTTCGCATGGTCCCAAACAATTACCAATGTGATATTCCAAACAAACTTTAAATTTTTGCTTCTTAATATTTTCTTCACTTAAAACCAAATTACAGGTTCGTAATTTGTATAACTGACGAATTAAATCGAGCAAGGTGTGCATCATTTTTACCGATGCATAAGGTCCAAAATAAAGCGAACCATCATAAACCGGATTGCGCGTGCTGTAAACTCTCGGAAATTCCTCGTTTTTAATGCAAATCCAAGGATAAGTTTTATCATCTCTTAAATTGATGTTGTAACGTGGTTTTAATGATTTAATAAGATTGTTTTCTAATAACAATGCGTCTGCTTCGGTATCAACAACAATATATTTTATATCAGCAATTTTATTTACCATTACCCGAATGCGTGCACTATCATGCTCTTTTGTAAAATAAGAAGAAACACGTTTTTTTAAATTTTTGGCTTTGCCAACGTATAAAAGCTTTTTTTCCTTGTCGAAGTATTGATAAACCCCCGGTTTTTCCGGTAAATTTTGCAAAAGATTCTTTATTTTTTCTAAATTAATCACCTTGCAAAGTTAACATATTGGTTTGCTGATTAAAGCAAACACTTAATACTTATTTAACAATAAACTGAAGCTTTTGTATTAATTTTGAAAAAAAAACGCTTATGAAAAATATAATTCTATCATCATGTTCATTATTATTTTCAATTGTGATTTTTGCACAAACTAATCCTACTCCACAATCATTGCCATTCACTGAAAATTTTGGTTCTTCAACCTTTACAACAATGCCTACCGGTATGGCTGCGTGGAACGGAGTTAATGGATCTTCAACAACATCGCAAGCTCTGGCTGAAGTATCTGTACCAACAGGCGATGCAACGGTAACTGCATTAACAACAGCTACCAGTACAACAGGTGGAGTATATGGACACATGCCCACCCCATCAACCGATGCAAGAGTATATGTACAGTCCAGTACAAATGCTACCAATGGTGTTAATCAAATTGTTTTAGCAATTAATACCGGCAGTTTTAATGCTGTTAATTTTCAATACGATTTAATTTTAGTAAATAACGGAGGCGGTTCATCTACCCGAGAAATAGGAGTTGTATTGCAATATAGGCAGGGTAATTCCGGCTCTTGGACAAGTGTTCCGGGTTCTGTGCATGTGTTTAATGGTACACAAACACAAGGTTTAGTAGTTCCTTTTAATTTATCTGTTACGGGCTTATCCACTTCAAATGATTATCAATTCCGTTGGGCTTTATGGCGACCAAGTACAGGTGCAGGAAATAGTTTAGGTATTGGTATTGACAATATCAATATTACCGGACAAATGGTAAGTATTCCTACTGTTTCATTATCGTCATCGCTATCAAGCGGCACTGAAGAAAATACTACTACCATTACAATTACAGCTACAACAAGTTCAAATGTAAGTGCTAACGAAACAGTAAATCTCTCTGTTAGTGGAGTTGGGATTACTTCAGGAGATTATACTTTAAGTAATACGCAAATAACTATACCTAACGGGCAATCAACCGGCTCGGTAACTTTTACTATTACTGATGATAATTTGCGCGAAGGATTAGAAACTGCTATTGTTGCTATCGCTTCAGTTAGTTCAGGTATCGCCATTGGTTCTCCTTCTTCTGTTTCAATAGATATAATTGATAACGATGAAGCTATTATATTAACCGCATTAAATACCCCATCAGCTGTAACTACTTTTGATGAATTAGATACTACCGGAACAGCACAAACCAACATTTCAAGAGGAATTTATTTTTTTGAACAAGGCACAAATGGAAATACAACATACAGAGCCAACAACGGAAGTTTAAATACAGGCGATACATATAGCTACGGAACAACAGCTTCTTCTGACAGAGCTTTTGGTTCATTAACAACCGCCTCTTTAGCACCTAATTACTTAGGCGCAAAAATTCTAAACAATACGGGTACAACTGTAAATGCTTTAGAAATTACTTACGTTGGTGAACAATGGCGTTTGGGAAGTTCAGGAACAACCGACTCCCTGCGCTTTGAATTAAGTACCGATGCAACATCGTTAAATAGCGGCACATGGATACCCTATAATTCATTAAGATTTGTATCTCCTGTTACAACCGGCACTACAGGAGCATTAAATGGAAACGACCCTTTAAATAGAACTCTTATAAGCGATGAAATTACCGGATTTACAAGCATCCCTAATGGTTCAAGCATTTGGATTAGATGGGTTGATGAAGATATACCATCTGTAGGAGATCATGGATTAGCCATAGATAGCTTAGTTATAATTCCTAAATTTATAATATGTAATGAACCTACCGTTAATGCAAGTAACATACAATTTACTAACTTAACCGGAACAAGTGTAGATGTTTCTTGGACAAACGGTAATGGTACAGGAAGATTACTTATTGCTCGACAAGGAGCTCCGGTAGCTGATTTCCCTTTTGATGGAACAAATTATACCGCTGCTTCGGTATTTGGAACAGCCGGTACGCAAATAGGCAGCGGATATGTTTTATATAATGGAACTGGTAATTCGGTTAGTATTTCGGGATTAACTCCGGGACAAACTTATCATTTTACAGTTGTAGAATATAACTGTAACCCTGCCGATTATTTAATATTGAATTTACCAACAGCAAATATTACAACATCAACCACTCCAACAATTTTTACTAATGTTACATTATTACCTGCATTTTCAACACAAGTAGGAACGCCATCGGCAGCAGATAGCATTCAAGTGTCTGGACAATTTTTAACAAACGATATTTTAATTACAGCTCCTACACATTTCGAAGTTGCAACATCAATCAATGGAACCTATGCAACAAGTATTAGTTTAGCGCAAATTTCAGGAACTGTTGCTCCCACATGGGTTTATGTACGATACAATCCGAATGTTACCGGCAACCATTCCGGTAATGTAGTACATACAAGTACCGGTGCTAATAACATAAATGTGTTTGTATCGGGCACTGCAACAGTTGCCGGTACATTGCCCCTTACTTACGCACTTTGTTCAGGAACTTATATTTTTAATCAATGGGCTGCTACACAATCAGCTGGTACTTATCCTGCAAATATGATGTTTCATCGCTTTAATGCTCAAGATCCAACATTAACAGCAAATGATACTGCAAACTATACAGGTGCATATAATGCTACATCGGGTACGCGTATTAACGGATTAGGTGTTGATGGTATTTCTTTTGTTAATACAGGAACAGCTGGAAATCTTGGCGCTGCAGTTGTTGGTTTAAACTCATCTGGAAGAAATAATATTACTGTTGAATTTACCTGTGGTACCTTAGCTCAAACAGATAACAACAGAGTTTATAATATTCGCTTGCAATATCGTATAGGAAATGGGCCATGGACAGATGTTCCCGGCCCGGTTGAATACACATCCGCATCTCAAACCGTTGGTCATACACAAACATTTACCGGTGTTCAATTACCATCAGCTTGCGATAATCAACCCCAAGTATATTTAAGATGGTTTTATTATCAAGCATCGGGTAGTGCCGGGTCACGTCCTCGTTTACGTTTAGATGATATTAGCATTTCTTCATCGCCGTTAGTAGCTCCTTCTTCTGATGCTATTGCTGTAATTAATTCAGAAACACCTGTAATCCCCTCTACCACAACCGGAGCAATTAATACAGTTGCTGATGGAGTTCAGGTATGGCAATTTACAATTAGAGATGGTGGCGTTTCAGGAGATGCTGATAACTTACCCACCATTATCCAGTCCATTACTTTAAGAGATGGGCCAGCAAATACATTTACTGATTTTACTTTATTTATAGCAAATGCTGCATTATTTGATGGTAATATTAAATTGCAGGATGCCGTAATTACACCTCTCTCTTTGGAGTTTAATGGATTAAATGAAATAATTCCGGATGACGGTTCAAAAACCTATTCCATAAGAATTACATTAACCAATACGGGGAATATTGTTGATGGAAGTAATTTGCAATTACAATTAGATGAACAAGGAATTTTACTATCTGATGCTTGCAATAGTTCAGGATTTGGATTATTTGTAATTTCATCAAGCAGTACCGATAATGTTGTTCAAGTAACAGCTACACAGTTAATTTATTCATTTGTACCATCAACGGTATTTATAAATCAAAATTTTACGGTAACAGTTTCTGCTGTTGATGCAAATAATAATATTGATGTATCCCCAAGAAGTGTAACATTATCAAGAGGTACACCCGGAACAGGTACTTTATCAAGTGCAATAGGATTAGGGCCTCAAGCTATGAGTAATGGAACCTATACATGGAATGATGTACAATATAATACGCTTGAAACCTTCCAATTGGTTGCTAACGATAATAGTACCACACCACTTATTGTTACAACATTAATTAATTGTATAGACCCATGTACAGCACCAACCGTTCCTGCAAGTGCACTTTCATTTAGTAATGTTACAGGAACAAGCATGACTTTAAGCTGGACTAATGGAAATGGAACAAACAGAATTGTTATAGCACGTCAGGGAGCAGCTGTAGCAAACGCTCCTGTAAATGGTACAACTTATACCGCTAATGCTACATTTGGAACTAATGGAACAGAATTAGGAAGTGGTTATGTAGTATATAATGGTTCGGCAAATACCTTTAATTTAACTGGCTTACAACCGGGTAACTCTTATTTCTTTGCAGTGTATGAATATAAATGTAATCCACCATTATACTTAACAACCAATCCTGCAACCGGTATGAGAACTACTCCAACAGGTATTGAAGGTTTAGAAGCGAATAAAGTTAACTTAAAGGTATATCCAAATCCTTCCATAAACGGAGAGGTTAACTTAAACAAAGTTGTTTCGGTAGAAGTATTTGATGCCCTTGGTAAAATAGTTTTAAATGAAACAAATACTAATAAATTAAATGTTCAGAATTTAAAACCGGGATTATACTTTGTAAAATCGATTGATGGTGAAGTAGTAAAGTTAATGATTAAGTAAATCTTAATAAGAAATAGTAATAAACAAAAAGGGCTTGCAAATTGCAAGCCCTTTTTGTGAAACCAATTAAACTGATAATCTAAATTTAAACCGATACATTTTTACGTTGTATCTGATTTAAGCCTTTGGTATTGCCAAATAGCTCTAACGATTTTTTATTGTAGGCTTCAGCAGCAGCTTCGGCTGTATCATATGATCCAAGTTCGATTCTTCTTTTGCCATCATAAATAAATGCATGAAATTTTTTACCTGTTTGTACAACACCTCTATACCCGGTTTTATTACTGCTTTTACTTTGATTTCTTCGTAGCATCGACATTGACATCCATTCCAGATTTTCCAATCGGCAATCCAAAGGATTATTATTTTTAAAACTAACAAATAATCGTTGTGTAGATTGAGGTTTAGGAATAAATTTTTCTCCTAAGTATTTATGAAGGTATATAGTTTCGTTTTTATAGGTTCCGTCTTGTTGCGGAATATTTCTTGCAAATACTGCGTAGCCGGCAGAATGAAGTCTTAAATTTTCTAACAGCTTAATTTGTTTAAAATAGCTATTGTTTTCCAAATGTTCTTTACTCTTAGCACATACTACAACGTACTTATCGGTGTTTTTAAGTTTATACGAGTGAGTCATATTGCACCTAAATTATTTAATAAATAAACAAGCGAAGTGCAAAAAGGTTTAAATACAGTTTTTTATAGTTTAGATGCAAGTACGCATGTTTTTTTAAAGTTTAATACTTTCCCGTTTAAGTCGAATACTTCGAAGTAAATTATGTAAATGCCAATAGTTGCTCTATTATTATTTTCGTCTATACCATCCCATGATATTGTTCCACTACTTCCAAGCAGTTCGCTTCGCATTAATTGTTTAACCAATATTCCTTTAGAATCGTAAATGTTCAAATTTCCAACATATCCTGTTTGATCAAATTTGTAATTAATGTTTAAAACATCTTGCCATCCATCATTATCGGGTGAAAATATAGAAGGGTCAATAGTAAGCTCGCCACCACTGAAGTCACTTGGCAAATACTGAGAGTTTTTATAACCCGGAGTTGCAAAGCCTACACTTTCAGCAGCCGATTGCCAGTTGGTGGCATCGTTAGTTGGGCGATAAAAATCCAGTCGTTCGAGCGAAACACCTTTTTTACTGTTAAGTAAAGGAAAATGCATTTTTTCGGTATAATCAAACCTATCGCTTATCTCGTTTTTATTAGTAATTAAAATTACCGTTCCGGAGCTATTGTTAAAAGCGGGTATTGAATTCATTTGTAAAAAAGAATTGCTTTCTGCAAGAGGGTATTCTTTTTTAATGTTTGCAGTGTCTTTTGATAGCATTACATAATTTCCCGGTCTAATGATACGATAGTCTTCTGTAATGATTCTTACATTACTTACGGTATCGTTTGCAAAATTTGCTAATGCCCAGTTTTTTAAGTCAATATCTTTATTTGATCGGTTGTATATTTCAACAAAATCGCTTCCTCCTGTTCGTGGGTTAAATAATACTTCATTAACTATTATGTCGCCCGGTTCGCCTTGTTCGGGCAATATTAAAAATACTCCTCCTGAATTAATAGAATTTCCAACACAATCATTTATTTGTGATACTATTACTAAATAGGTTGTGCTGGGTTGTAAAGGAGGATTTAATTTTAATAAAACTTCTTTGGGAGATTTTAATCCGATAATATCAGCTGTAATACCTCCATTTATGTTAATTATAGCATTGTAAACGGATAAACTATCTAAAATTTCGTTAAATCGTAAAAGAGCAGTATCGGCACTTACAGCAAATGCGGCAATAAGTAAAGGAGCTTCGGTATCTAAATTTGATGTTGCAACACTATTTACTTGTCCGGGGGTGGCTTGATTAGGGCTTACACTTGCTCTCCAGTTCGTTTCTTCACCACATGGATTTTTAGGGTCTATCATTTCAATACTCCATCCTCCTTGACGCTGTTTTGCTTGGTCGTTATACCATTTATTGTTGTAGGCTATTTGGTGTATCAGATTTCCATTATTGTCTCTTAAAGTTAATAGGTCTCCTGAATTATTTAAGGATGGCCAGCTGCTTAAGCCTACGGTTCTGCCAAATGGTTCAAATAAACTCACATCGGCATTAGCACAAAGTATTATGTATTCATTTGGAAAGATTGTTACATCTGGTAATATGGTTGAAGTACTTAAATCAGACCAACGGTAAAAACGTAAACTTAAAACTTTATTGGTAGTATTATATAATTCAACAAATTCTTTTTCGGGAATATATGGTGAACCGGTAGGGTTAGGGAATATTTCATTAATAACAACTTCATGTTTTGTTGCCGGGCGTCCTATACCAAACATTTTGTTGTTACCGCTGCTACTTATTGTGTTCCCCGAACAATCGGTAATTCCAACTGCAGTAAATGTGTACACAATACCCGTATCAATTAAATCAAGCAGACTTATGTTCATTGTTGTAAAATCGGGTCCAATTGGTGTTACAACATCAATGCCTATTCCGTTAGTAATGGTATAAAATCCATTTACAAGCGTAGTGCTATCCATGCTTTCGCTAAAAGTAACGGCAATTTGGGTTTGTGATATAACTTGAATATTTGTAATTTTTGGAGGAGTATTATCAATAGCATTACTAAATACAGAGTTTTGAGAACCCGGTGTTCCTCCAATAGGATTAACGGATGCTATCCAGTTATTTACTCCACTGCAAGGTAAAAGAGGATTAATTAATTCTAATGTCCACCCTCCGTTTTTCTTAGCAGAGTTTTTATACCATGCATCTGTATAATAAACAAAGTCAATGATATTTCCTCCTGCATCTCTCAGCCATAATGAATCGCTTGAATTATTTAAGCTAGGCCAGGGAGACAATCCCATTACTTTGCCAAAAGGACTAAATAATGCGGTATCCTGAATACGACAAAGTATAATGTATTCTCCCGGTAATAAAATAGCATTTCCTAAGGTTGCCGTGCTAGAAATGTCCGAAAATTTTAATCCTGATAAATTTATGTTGTTTGAAGAGCGATTATACAGCTCAACAAATTCTTGCTCAGGTAAACCAACCACTGGAGTTGGGTCGGGAAATAGTTCATTAAAAATAATATCTCTGAAAGAAGCTGGAGTAGTAGTGTAATAAGTAAAAAATAAATTTTGAGGATTTGTCATCGCATTTAATGCAATATCTTGCACATTTTGGATGGTAATAATGTTGGTTAATCCACTTGTAAAAGAGTTGGCAAAGGTTAAATGCACTAATTTAAAATTGCTTGCATCTCTACTTGCTGTTGCAGGATTTCCAATGCTGTTGTTTACTGTATAGTTATTAATGTTTTGAGCGCTTGTTAAATCTACATTTTCATTAAACAAAACGTCTAATTGAGTTGCTGAGATTACAGAAACACTGCTTACTTGTGGAGGTGTAGTATCGTAAATAATTGGACCAACATAAAAATCATCAAAAAAATGTTTATTAAAAAAACTCGCTGTTGATTGAGTTATTGATACACCAAAATGTGTACTGGTTAAGTGGGTTGCATCGGTAACACTACCTTCTAAAAAATAATCATTGCCTGTTCCGGTATTATCTCGTTCAAGTGTCCAAACATTTGCAGCAGTTCTTACTACTTTAATTTTTAAAACATTATTTGAAAAATTTGTTACACCATCTGTACCATTTATAATCATGGTATTAGTTGAGCCTGTTCTTCTGTATAACGAAATTTCATCTGCAGTATTACCAATTCTTACAAAATAGCCGTTAAAAGATGCGGCTTTTAAATCAGCACTGTTTGAAATTAAGTACACATCAACATAATTAGCGCTTGAAGTATTAAATTGTAAATTAACAAAAAATTCCCATTGACAATCATTAACCAAAGTACTGGGTGTTGAAAGATAAAAAGTATTGTTTGTTGTTTGCGAGTTGGATCGCAGCATGTTATTTCCGCTTATATTGGCTATGGTAAAAACCGTATCGTTTCCACTCCATGATGGATTGTTGGTAAAATCACCGTCATCAAAATTGTCGGTAAATTGTGCAAAGCTTATAAAATGAACTAACAGAATGTTAAGTAGAAAAATAATTCGCTTCATGCTTTAAAAATTTCTATTAGATGGTAAATATACTAAATTTGCTTTCTTTAAAGGTAAACTAATCATTAACATTAATTCAAATTTTAGATGAAAATAGCCCTAGTAGGTGCCACAGGATTAGTGGGCAGTGTTATGTTAAAAGTTTTAGAAGAACGAAACTTCCCCGTTACAGAATTATTGCCGGTTGCTTCCGAAAAATCGGTAGGTAAAGAAATTGAGTTTAAAGGGAAAAAATACAAGGTAGTAAGCATGACTGATGCTATTGCTCAGAAACCTGCTATTGCTTTGTTTTCGGCAGGAGGGGGCACTTCTTTGGAGTGGGCTCCAAAATTTGCTGAGGTAGGAACTACTGTTATTGATAATTCTTCAGCATGGCGAATGGACCCAACTAAGAAATTGGTGGTTCCGGAAATTAACGCACATGTTTTATCAAAAGACGATAAAATTATTGCCAATCCAAATTGTTCAACCATACAAATGGTGTTAGCATTAAATCCTCTTCATAAAAAATATGGGATTAAACGAATAGTAGTTTCAACGTATCAATCTGTTACCGGTACCGGTTTAAAAGCAGTGAAACAATTAATGCAGGAAAGAAAAAATGAACTTGTTAAGCAGTTGCAAAATGAAAAAGTTATCCCTGTTGGTGAGGATTTAGCAGGGGAGATAGATATGGCATATCCTTATCCAATTGATTTAAATGTTTTGCCGCATATAGATGTTTTTTTAGAAAACGGTTATACGAAAGAAGAAATGAAAATGGTAAATGAAACTAAAAAAATTATGGGGGATAATACTATTCGTGTAACGGCAACAACTGTTCGTATTCCGGTAATGGGTGGCCACAGCGAATCTGTAAATGTAGAGTTTGCAAAGGATTTTGATTTAGCAGAAGTAAGAACTATTTTGGAAAATGCTCCGGGAGTTATTGTAAAAGATGATGTTAAAAATCTCCAGTACCCAATGCCCTTATTAGATGCACACAACAGAGATGAAGTTTTTGTTGGAAGAATACGCAGAGACGAATCGCAGCCAAACACTCTAAATATGTGGATAGTGGCGGATAATTTAAGAAAAGGTGCTGCTACCAATGCTGTTCAAATTGCAGAATGTCTGGCGAATAATAAATTGGTGTAGAATTTTAAAGTGATTGATTCGGTAGTTTCGTTATACTTAAAAATTAAACACCCTCGAAATATTAAATCCGAGTTTATATCCTCCTTTAGTCCAGCTATCATTGGTATAAGGTAGAAAATCATTTTCAATAATTCCTCCTGCATTGGTAACATTTATATGGAATACGTGACCACCGGTTTCTATTTCTATACCAACTCCCAGAGGATTATAAAAAGCTATATCTGGATTATTTGCTCTGTAATCTGAAAAATTATAAAAATAATCGGCTACTAATACTAATCGCTGCGTTAGTTTTAAACGAGCGGCAATACCCATAGAAAAAAATGCATTGCTTTCTGCAGCATTATTATTTCTGTTAATATCATTTGCAACAATATTTCTATGTATGTAAGTTGGTAATAAAGCCAATGAAAACCAATTGCCAAATTTTCGCGCTGCAATTAACTGATGCGAATATGATAAACGGTGAATGGTTTTAGTATAAATTTTATCGATGTCTTTTTTGGGTGTAATAGCAGCATTAGAGTACCAAACCAAACTCAAAGGAACACTGTTGTCAACCGTTTGCTCAAATAATTTTATTTTAAAATTTCCATCAATTAATTCCTGGCGTTTACTTCTGCCAATTCCTACCTGTATTCGATCTGTAATACCATAATCAAAAGAAAAACGAATATTTTCTGCCTGATCAAAACCCCAAAGGGTATGCACACCCCCATTACTTGCAGTGCCCATATTCCCAAAACGGTGTGTAATGCGAAAATCTAATGTTTTTGCTTTTACCGTTTCAGTAGATTGTGCATTTACTACTTTAGTAGTTTTAAACGTTGCAATTACCTTTTCCGATTTTTCTTCTTTGGTATCATTTTGTAACATGCTCATTAAATCATCCTGAGCATTAATGTTTAAACATTGAAATAGGGCAAATAAAAGTGTCAGACTAAAATAACGATTCATCTTTTTTATTTAGAAACTTTAGGTTCGTAAGTTATATTTACAGTAACATCAACCGATTCGGCTATGTTTTTAATTACAGCTTTTGGAATTTTTATGTTATGATCTTTTAATGCTACAGGAAATTTTGAATTTACTTTAATACTTTTTCCACTAATTATAATTTTGCCAGCTATGGTTCTATCTTGCGTTACGCCATGTATGGTTAATTTTCCTGTAACAGTAACATCGTATTCGCCATCTTTGGTAAAATCAATTTGTTCGTTTATTTTTCCTTTAAAATCAGCAGTTTTATATTTGTCACTTTCCATATAATTTTCATTAAAATGCTCTTCCATCAGGGGCTTTTCAAACTTAAACTGACGAATACCTATAATAACGGCAACTTCCCTGGATTCGGTGTTTAGCAATGATTTTGCATCCTTGTTTGTTGCTTCAATGTTTTCTAATGGTGCTGCCGAGAAAAAATGGATTTCACTTGTAGCTGCTGTAAATATGGGCTGTGCAACTAAGTATGCAGGAGCTAAAAAAAGTAGTAAAATTAGATTTTTCATATAATATATTTATTGGCATTTACCTCCATTAATCCACCATAAAATAGAATCGCGTGTAGCTTGTGGCAATAGGCCATTTGGAGGCATAGGGCTTGGATTGCCATCAACAACTCTAGCTTTTAATTTGCCATTATCAGCAATTGCTTTTACTCCTGCATAATTGGTATAACTTGAATGACAACTTCCACAATTACTGTTTATAATATTTGCAATGTAATTACTGTATTTTACAGTGGCTGTATCGCAAATATTTACAGGTTTATTATTGCTTGTGTCATTTGGAGGGGGGATTTTCCCCGGAATTTCATATTTGTCTTTGCTGCAGCTTTGCTGAAACATAAGTGTGATGAAAAAAACACTCATAACAAATAATAATTTTTTCATAAGGATAAAATTAAAAAAGCGGGCATCGCCCGCTTGAGGTATTATTGTTTTACAAATTTTAAAATTTCATTCGTTGTTTTGCCCCGCATTTTTACAAAATAAATCCCTGAGGGTAAATTGCTAATATCAATATTGTTCAAACCGAAATTTACATTTTGCTGAAGCACTATTTTTCCACTTATATTGACAATCTTAATTTCTGTATTTTCAGGAAGTTGTAAGTTGATTATATTGTTCGCAGGATTGGGGAATAATATAATCTCTTTACTATTATTTATGGAATTAATGCCGTTTGTTGCAGATTCGTTAATTACAAGGGTTCCTTTTACTAACGAATCACCAGAATTTTGATTATTTGCATTAGCCAAAATTGCAGCGGCATAAAATGTAACATTTCCTGTACCTGCTGATGGTGCAGTCCAGTTAAAGCTCCATTCTTTAAAGTTACCCACCATGGGTATAGAAGTGCCTGTCGTACCTGCTGCTTTGTGTGTAACATATTTGCCGCTTCCTACAAGTTGTGTTTCTGTATTATTAGTAGTAGCTAATGTACCTACTAATGCTCCGGAATTTGTTTGAGGAGAGGCTTGAAATCCAAATTTGTTAAATGTAGCGTGTGCGGCTCTTACGGTAATTTGGTAGGTATTACCTGAAATATACCCCCCTGATGGCACATTAGAAGTAATTAATATAGCTCCGTTTACAGGTGTGCCACTTGTGCTGTGGCATGAGGCACAATCCGAATTATCTCCCGGAGAACCAGTTTTACCAGCGGGCGCTCCACTTCCATTCGAATGCAAAATATTATTGTACAAATTTAATATTAGTGTGCATACTAAAACCACTAACAATGACAAAGTAAATTTTGATTTCATATATTAAAAGATATTTAGAGTTAATTATATCAAAATTAAATGTTTTTCTCCATAAAACAAATTTATTGTCTTTATGTTCCTTATGCTAAATTGTATTTATAGCTAAAAAGTAAATTTTACTACTTTTGCACACCCGATAAACATTAAAATTTTAAAATATGGCAGCTGACAGATACCAACATCATGACTATTATTTGATGGATGAACTTATAACAGAAGAACATAAATTAATTCGCGAAACAGCCCGTGCATGGGTTAAAAAGGAAGTTTCTCCAATTATTGAAGAAGCTTGCCAAAATGCAAAATTCCCTAAACAATGGATTAAAGGTTTAGCAGAAATTGGAGCATTTGGCCCTTATATACCGCAAGAATACGGAGGCGCTGGACTCGATCAAATTTCTTACGGAATAATTATGCAGGAATTAGAGCGTGGAGACAGTGGTCTGCGTTCTACCGCATCTGTACAAAG
>CALKJP010000111.1 GCA_937995645.1 uncultured Bacteroidia bacterium | reverse complement strand
GAGAAGAAGAAGATGATAGCTTCGATAGAAAGTCCGGCAACAAGCATAACAGATGCTCCAGGCCAGTGTTGGATTTTAAACATCGCACCAACAATTACGATTGAGGCTCCCCAACCGTATAGGTATGCCATGAATTTTTTACCTTTTTTGGATTGAAGTGCTGAAATTAGTCCCATAATAATTGTGTTTAATTTGGTTTAAAATTGATTGATTTATTTGAGTTTAGATGGTTAAACTGTTTAATTAAATATCATCTCCTTTTGCTCTACCTAAGTAAGTCATTACACAACGGAATCCAATGTAACATTTTGCTGTATCTTGATATTCGTATGTTCTGGTTCCAACTTGTAAGTAATATCCTACATCTTTCCATGAACCTCCGCGAATAACTTTACGTTTCATTACGGAAGCTTCACTATCTTTAGCTTCGTACTGATAATCTGTATTTAAATCGTGCATAAAACTATATGCTGATTCATCGAATGCATTGCTTGTCCATTCAGCAACGTTTCCTGCCATACAATACAAACCAAAATCATTTGGAGAATATGAGGTTACTTTTACAGTGTGGAAGCCTCCATCATCAATATAATTACCTCGTAATGGCTTAAAGTTACCTAAGAAACAACCTCTGCTGTTTCTGATATAAGGACCTCCCCATGGATATGGTGATAAATCTAATCCTCCTGATGCAGCATATTCCCATTCCATTTCTGATGGTAAGCGAAAATCTTGAACAATTGGCTCTCCGTTACCTTCTATGTAAGAATTAAGATATTCGGTTCTCCAACGACAGAAGGCTCTTGCCTGTCTCCAAGAAATGCCTACAACCGGATATTCATCATAAGCAGGATGCCAAAAATACATATTGGTCATTGGCTCGTTAAATGAATATGTAAAATCACTAATCCATGCTAGGGTATCAGGATAGATGTTGATTACTTCTTTTTTAATAAATTTTGATCGGTCAGAATGCCACATAATACCATTCCCTAAATCTAAGTCTCTTCCAGATTTTCTTGCTGCTTCTTTTAAATCTATCCAATAATATTCATAATTAAATTTACGAATATCGAATTGCTTTCTTTTGTTTAATCGTTCACTTGGTTGATAAAACATTTCTTCTAATGCTTCTCGAACATCATCGGCATTCCATTTAATTTTTGTATCCCAGTTTAATTCGGGTTCATCTAAATCTTCTCCAAATCCATTTTGTGTAATAAAGTAATCTTCTTCCGAAACGTTTTCACCTAAAATTCTACGTGCAATTGAATCGCGAACATATTCAACAAACTGACGATATTCATTATTGGTTATTTCTGTTTCATCAATATAAAAGGCCTGAACCGAAACTGTTTTTGTTTGAGCCGTTAAAGAATATGGCATATCTTGATCGCGGGGACCCATTTGAAAACTTCCCATTGGGATATACAACATTCCGTATGGATCGAAATCATACCAGGTTGGACGCCCTTGTGCACCTATTAACTGCCCCTTGCCACTATTACCACAACTATAAATAAGTGGTATTGCTAACAATATCCAGAATATCCTTTTCATAATTTTCGAGTTTAGTTTATAATGCCTCCCTTAGGCTACATAGTCATCATGCTATTAAAACATGAAGACTATTAATTTTATTGTGATGCGGTTTAACGAATATTTAATTTGCAAGGTTACAAAATTATAAAAATCTTACATTACCATGTCTTTCAACTTTAGATGGAGGGGCTAACTTGAAGCAGTACCCAACCATAATTTCATGGCTTCCGCTACTGTGTTTTTTAAGCGCAGAGGTTGTAATATCGTACGAATATCCAATTCTTGCAACTCCTGAACCTATATCTTTTTGAAAGCCTAATAAGATAGCTGCTGCATCACTTACACGGTAAGAAAGACCTCCCCAAACCATTTTATTATACATTAAATTACAGTTTAAATCTAACTGTGTGGATGATGTTTCTGTTTTAACAAATACAGATGGACGTAATTCTAAAGGAGAATCTCCTATTCTGTAGTTATAACCTGCCATAATATAATAGTGTCGTGCTAAAGAATAGTTTAAATCAAAAGCCTGTGGACCTGTACCTCCTGACTTCTTTAAATCTGATGCAGGTAAATGAGTGGTAGATAAGCCAAAATATAATTGGTCGGCTATATTATAATATACACCTAAATTTACATCAAAGGTCATCGTACTAACTCCATTATTAGGAATTGAAGGATCTAAGGTATAATCATCGATTGACACCCAGTTGCCATTAATGGATTTATTAAGTATTCCTAACCCAACACCTATGCCTAATTCACCGGGACCAACCGGCATTCGGTATGAATATATACCTTGAGCGGTTAATGTTTTTTCAAAGCCAAGTTGATCTTGCATCACCACAAGACCTGCACCGCCATGTAACATTTTAACAGGTGCATCAAAGTTTAATAAGAACTTTTTTGGTGCTCCTGTAAATCCAGTCCATTGCTGGCGTCCCAATAAAGTTGCACAAATTGCATTACTGCTACCTGCATAACCGGGATTAACGGTAAGCTTATTGTACATATTTTGGGTAAACTGTGCATCCTGTTGAGCGCTAACATGTAGGCTTGTAACGGCTGCGAATAAAGCTAGAGTAAAGAGTTTCCTCATATTTTTGCTTTTAAATTTTGCTTTTTAAAACAGATTATAGGGTGCTAAAATAGTAATTTTTTTTTTCAAACAAAATTTTTCAACATTTTAATGTTTAAGAAAGTTGTTACATTAATTTTTGATAAGTATTCCACCATCGGTCTGGCATTTCATCATTACATGCGGTTAAATAATCGGTATAAGTGCATGGAACAAAGTGATGACGATCGAACTTTAGGGTATTATCCGGGGGATAAGGCACATCCATCCACCAGCGATCGCTTTTATTACTTTTATAAAATATTAATTCGTATTTATTATTTTTAAGCATAACTCTGAATTTTGTATAATCTGACTTATCGGCTATGGGATAATCTCCTTTTCGGGCAAAATATCCATCTAATAAATACCAAATCATTTGAGCTGCTAAATGTGAGGTTTGGTTTCTAAAATCAAAAGAAGGATTTATTTCGTAAATGCCTATGGATGTTAATTTATCGCTCATACCTGCGTATCGCATCAGTTGGCAGGCTTCTTCTCCATATAATCCATTTGGTGATGCGTGCTCTGCTCCAGCAGCATCTGCCTGACGAACTGAGGAAATATCAAATGATATCATATCTGCATTGCGTAATACAGGTTCTATGTCTGCAATATTTGAACGTACTACGCCTAATCGGTGGGCATCAAAATACAATTTGTCTATAAGATCTAATTCTATTTTACTTACAAAATAGGATTGGTATGCTATATTAGAATAATTGAACAGATAATTGGGTCGGCTTAAAATAATTTTACTTAAATACGTTTGTGAATTGATTGTACCATCTGCTTCTCCAAAATCGAATTTTGCATCAATTGCAGCTATATTGATTATTTGTTCATTTTTTTGGTAGGCTAAATAATTGGCATAGGCGATATCGTTGCTTCCTCCGATGATTATTGGCAAAAGATTGTGTTTAAGCAGTTCTGATACAACTTCACTTACTGCAAAATAAGTATCATTAATGGTATTTCCTGCTTTTATATTTCCTAAATCTGCAATTTTATTGGGGAATTCGGCATTGCTTAATCTATATAAAAATTTTCTTACTTCATCGGGGGCTGTTGCGCTTCCAGCATTAAGTACTGCCCCTCTGTCTTCACAAACGCCAATAATTGCAACGTTATATTGATTTAATTCGGGAAATTTATTTTGCTTGTTATGGATATGAATCCATTTTCCAAGCATTCCTTCGTGGTAATCATTGTTGTTAAAATTTACTTTTTGAAGAAAAATGGATATATCCATGCAAATTTTGAGAATTATTTTAATTAGATTATTTTTTCTTTTTATTAGTTGTTTTTGATACCGCTTTTTTCTTTGTTGCAGATGCTGCTTTCTTTTTGGGTGCTTCTTTTTTTTCTGCAATTTCTTTTTTATCCAAACGGGAGCTTTTTGTTCCATTAGCCTTCTGCTCTTCTGCCAATTTTAAACATTCGTCTAAAGTTAAAGCCGAAGGGTTGGTTCCTTTCGGAATTTTGTAATTGTTTTTACCTATAGCTATGTAAGGTCCATAACGACCATTAAGCACTTTTACTTCTTTATTTTCATTAAATGTTTTTATTACTTTTTCGCGCTCAGCCTTACGCTTAGCTTCTATTATTTCAATTGCCCTGTCAAGTTCGATACTCATTGGGTCATCCGTTTTGGGGATTGAATAAAATGCTTTTTTATGAAGCAAGTATGGCCCGAAACGGCCAATATTAGCTTTTATTTCATCCCCTTCATAAGCACCAATGGTGCGTGGCAGTTTAAATAATTCGAGGGCTTCTTCTAATGTAATATTTTCTAACCGTTGTCCGCTCCTGAGGCTTGCGAATTGGGGCTTATCTTCATCTTCGGAACTTCCAATCTGTATCATTGGGCCAAAGCGACCAATACGTGCATAAACGGGCTTACCTGTTTGAGGATCGTTTCCTAATAATCTCTCTCCTGTTGCTCTTTCTGAATGTTCTAAAGCATGTTCTACTGTTGCATGAAATTGCTTATAGAACTTATCAATCATTTTATTCCACTTTAACTGACCTTCTGCTATATCATCAAATTCTTTTTCAACTGTAGCTGTAAAGTTATAATTCATAACTGTATCAAAGTTTTCAACTAAAAAGTCATTTACTACCATCCCGATATCGGTAGGAAACAATTTAGCTTTTTCAGCTCCGGTGATTTCTGTTTTAATTTCTTTATTGATTTTACCATTTTTTAGAAGCATGGCGGTATATTTTCTTTCTTCTCCCGGACGGTCTTCCTTTACAACATATCCACGTTTTTGAATGGTAGAAATTGTAGGTGCGTAGGTAGAAGGGCGTCCAATTCCTAACTCTTCGAGTTTTTTTACTAAACTGGCTTCGGTATATCTGGGAGGATGATGAGTAAATCGTTGCACTGCCGATATTTCTTGCATATTTAATTTCTGTCCTTTTATAATTGGAGGTAACATCCCTGATTGTTCTTCATTATCTTCATCATCGGTTGACTCTATATAAACTTTTAAGAACCCTTCAAAACGTAAAATTTCGCCTTGCGCAATAAAATTTTCTGATGCAGTAGAAATGCTTATGGTAGCAATTGTTTTTTCTAATTGGGCATCGCTCATTTGCGAAGCGATAGTTCTTTTCCATATAAGTTCATATAAACGTTTTTCTGCACTATCGCCTTCTATACTTTGTACGCTCATGTATGTTGGACGAATGGCTTCGTGAGCTTCTTGAGCTCCTTTAGATTTTGTTTTATACTGGCGGGCTTGGTAATATTCTTTTCCATATGATTTTAAAATTTCTTCTTTTGCAGCATCCATAGCGGTTTCTGATAAATTTACAGAATCTGTTCTCATGTAGGTAATTTTACCTGATTCGTATAATCGCTGTGCTATTACCATGGTTTGAGAAACCGAAAAACCTAATTTACGAGAAGCTTCTTGTTGTAAGGTAGATGTTGTAAAGGGTGCTGATGGCGATTTTTTAGACGGTTTTGTTTCTATTTCTTCCACTTTAAAGGTTGCGCCTTTACATTTTTCTAAAAATTCATAAGCTTCTTTTTCTGTATCGAAACGTTTGGGTAATTCGGCTTTAAAATTTGTTTTATCAGCTTCAAAAATGGCCGAAACTTTAAATGAATCTTTCGCCTTAAAATTCATTATTTCACGTTCGCGCTCTACAATAATCCTAACTGCAACAGATTGCACACGACCTGCTGATAACGAAGGTTTAACTTTTTTCCAAAGTACAGGAGAAAGTTCATATCCTACTAATCTATCCAACACCCTTCTTGCCTGCTGAGCATCTACTAAATTTAAATCTATGTTTCTTGGATTTTGAATTGCCTTTGTGATTGCAGGCTTGGTAATTTCGCTAAAAACAATTCTTTTTGTTTTATCTTTTTTTAGCTTTAATGCTTCAAATAAATGCCAAGATATCGCTTCTCCTTCCCTGTCCTCATCGGTTGCAAGCCAAACCGTTTCGGCTTTATCTGCAAGTTTCTTTAATTCGGATACTACCTTTACCTTATCCGGCATTATCTGGTATTGGGGTTTAAAATTGTTTTCTATATCAATAGCAAGACCTTTTTCATCTAAATCGCGCACATGTCCAAAACTGGATTTTACTTCATAATCTTTTCCCAAAAAACCTTCTATAGTTTTAGCCTTTGCAGGCGATTCTACTATCACTAAATTCTTAGCCATATATTGAATGTATATTTTTATTTTTTTTCCGATTAAAATCTTCGGGATGGGTGCAAAGAAAACTAAAAGCTTTATTTTTTTCCAAATGTTTCATCTTAAAAAAATTATAAAAGAGCCTAAACGTGAAAACAAAAAACAGGGATATCAATCTGATTTAAAACAAATTAAATGCAATATTATTTTTTTTTCAATACGCCAATTTTTTAACATGTAAACAGTGTATAATTGTTAAAATGCCCTAAATTAACGCTGTCAATTTGACAGAAAGCGTCTTTTTTAATACGTTTGCAATTTTAAATTAAAAATGTATCATAAATGTTTGAACCAACAAATAAAGTAATTGACGAATCAAGACAAGGCGAAGCAATATCGCTTAAAACCGAAAATAATGGTAAAAAACTTTATTTAGAAAGTTATGGATGCCAGATGAATTTTTCTGACAGTGAAATTGTAGCATCCATACTAATAGAAAAGGGATATTCTACAACCAAAAATGCAGAAGAGTCTGATGTCATTTTGCTTAATACATGCGCAATAAGAGATAATGCCGAACAACGTATAAGAAACCGCCTGAGAGATTTTAGTTTATTAAAAAAGAAAAATCCTGAACTAATTGTAGGTATAATGGGATGTATGGCTGAACGATTAAAATCACAATTACTTGAAGAAGAAAAATTGGTTGATTTAGTTGTTGGCCCTGACGCTTATCGTGATTTACCCAATTTAATAGAAAAAACAGAAGACGGAACAAAAGCAGTAAATGTACTTTTATCGCGCGAAGAAACCTATGCAGATATTACTCCAGTTAGATTAAACTCTAATGGAATCACTGCATTTATTTCTATAATGCGCGGTTGCGATAATATGTGTTCATTTTGCGTAGTTCCATTTACGAGAGGTCGCGAAAGAAGCAGAGACCCTTACTCTATTGTAAAAGAAGCTAAAGAATTATTTGATAAGGGATACAGAGAAGTTACCTTACTTGGTCAAAATGTAGATTCATATAAATGGAAAAATGAAAATGAAACCGAAAAAGTAAATTTTGCCGATTTACTGGAAATGGTAGCATTAGTTAGTCCGGATTTGCGAATTCGCTTCTCAACTTCGCATCCAAAAGATATGACCGATGAAGTATTGCAAATAATGGCTAAATATGAAAATATATGTAATTATATTCACTTGCCCGTACAATCAGGCAACACAGAAATATTGCATAAAATGAACCGAGGCTATACACGCGAATGGTATTTAGAAAGAATAGCCGCCATTAAACGTATTATTCCAGACTGTGCAATTTCTACAGATATTATTACCGGATTTTGTTCTGAAACAGAAGAACAACATAAAGATACTATAAGCTTGATGCAAGAAGTAAAATATGATTTTGCTTATATGTTTAAATATTCGGAACGCCCCAAAACACTTGCGCAAAGAAAATATGCTGACGATGTTCCGGACGATGTTAAAACAAGGCGATTAAATGAAATAATTGCCCTGCAAAATCAACATTCGTTTGAAAGCAACAAACGAGCAATTGGCAAAATTCATAAAGTACTTATTGAAGGTTTCTCAAAAAAATCCAAAGAACATTATTACGGGAGAAATTCACAAAATGCAGTTGTAGTTTTTCCTAAAGAAAACTTTAAACCGGGAGACTATGTAGATGTTTTAGTAAACGATTGCACAAGTGCTACATTACTTGGAAAGGCTTTAATTTAATAAAAGCAATGTAATATGGCTTAAAATTAATAATAGTAATTCCAACAAATAATAAAGATTATTCCCATGACGGTTCAACAAATAAAGCAAAGATTTGAAATTATAGGCGATTCACCATTGCTAAACAGAGCTATTGACATAGCAATGCAAGTTGCTCCAACTGATTTATCGGTACTTATAACAGGTGAGAGTGGAACAGGTAAAGAAATAATGCCTCAAATAATTCACCAGTTAAGCTCAAGAAAACATGGAACATATATAGCTGTTAACTGTGGCGCAATACCTGAAGGCACAATCGACTCAGAATTATTTGGACATGAAAAAGGCTCGTTTACCGGAGCGCATGAAGCTCGCAAAGGCTATTTTGAAGTAGCAAACGGTGGAACAATATTTTTAGATGAAGTAGCAGAATTGCCCATTCAAACACAGGTTAGATTATTACGTGTACTTGAAACGGGTGAATTTATTCGTGTAGGTTCTTCAAAAGTACAAAAAACAAATGTTAGAATTATTGCTGCTACCAACGTAAATATTCCTAACGCCATACAAAAAGGACGCTTTAGAGAAGATTTATATTACCGTTTAAACACCGTTCCAATAGTACTACCTGCTTTAAGAGAACGCAAAGAAGATATTCATTTGTTGTTTAGAAAATTTGCATCTAATTTTGCTGATAAGTACAAAATGCCTGCAATTAAACTTACTGATGAAGCCATAAATACCCTAACTAATTATTATTGGCCGGGAAATATTAGACAACTTAAAAATGTTGCCGAACAAATATCCGTAATAGAACCATCACGAGAAATTGATGTTGCAACATTGTTAAAATATTTACCCAATTATGATAATCAGCAAAAATTACCAAGTATTGTAAAAAGTGAAGAATTGCAAGGCGATATGAGCGAGAGAGAAATTCTCTACAAATTGCTTTTTGATATGCGAAAAGACCTTACAGACTTAAAAAAATTAGTTTTAGGCATGTTACAGGCAGGAGAAATTAGCCCTTCATTTAAAGAATCAAATGCAGGCATAATAAAAAACCTATACAATGATTTAGCGTCTGGAACAATGGTTTCTACAGAACCAACTATCCCAATCCCTGCAACATCGTATCATCCAATAGCAAATGATATAGAAGATCAAGAAACGCAAGAAGTAACCGAAGAAACCTATTCACTTACAGAAACAGAAAAAGAATTTATTAAAAAGGCGCTGGAAAAACACAGAGGAAAAAGAAAAAA
>CALKJP010000110.1 GCA_937995645.1 uncultured Bacteroidia bacterium | reverse complement strand
TCCTTCTTAAAACAAAATGATATTAAAGTTGTTCATGTTGTTTCCAGTACAAAATTTGCTAAAAAATCTGAAGAAGCAGGAGTAGATGCAGTTGTTGCCGAAGGCTTTGAAGCAGGAGGACATAACGGAAGAGAAGAAACCACCACACTTTGCTTAATACCACAAGTTGTAGAAAGCGTAAAAATTCCGGTTATAGCAGCAGGCGGAATAGCTACCGGAAAAACAATGTTAGCCGCAATGGCATTAGGTGCAGAAGGGGTACAGATGGGCAGTCGATTTGTTGCCAGTGAAGAATCATCTGCTCATCAAAATTTTAAAGAAGTAGTGATAAAAGCTAATGAAGGCGATACGGTTCTTACATTAAAAACATTAACACCGGTACGTTTAATTAAAAATGAATTTTACAAAAGAGTAGAAGAAGCCGAAGCCCGTTGTGCATCTATTGATGAACTAAAAGAAATATTAGGAAGAGCAAGAGCCAAAAAAGGAATGTTTGAAGGCGATTTAGTTGAAGGCGAACTCGAAATCGGTCAAATTTCTGCATTAATTAAAGAAATTAAACCGGCTGCTGAAATTGTTAAAGAAATTGTGGATGAATACAATGCCACTTTAAAACAAATCAATTCACTTTACTTATAGTTCTAGAAATGATTAACTATAAAAAACACCAATTATCCAACGGGCTAAAAGTTATTACACATTTTGACGAATCAACTCCAATTGTTGCTTTAAATTTATTATACAATGTTGGCGCACGCGATGAACACCCTGAAAAAACAGGATTTGCGCACTTATTTGAGCATCTCATGTTTGGTGGTTCAATCAATATTCCCAATTTTGATGAACCATTACAACAAGTTGGAGGAGAAAACAATGCATTTACTAATAACGATATAACCAATTATTACATCACACTACCAAAAGAAAACATCGAAACCGCATTTTGGCTCGAATCCGATAGAATGTTAAGTCTTGCATTTACAGATAAAAGCCTCGAAGTTCAGCGCAATGTGGTAATTGAAGAATTTCGTCAACGATATTTAAACCAGCCTTATGGCGATGTGTGGTTACATTTACGTCCTTTAGCATACAAAGTGCACCCGTATCAATGGGCTACAATTGGAAAAGAAATAAGCCATATAGAAAATGCTACCATGCAAGATGTAAAAGATTTCTTCTTTTCACACTATCGTCCAAACAATGCTATTTTAGTAGTTGCAGGAAATATTCAGCATGAAGAAGTAATTCAACTTTCTGAAAAATGGTTTGGAAATATTCCAGCAGGTGAAATTAAAAAAAGAAATTTACCTCAAGAACCGAAACAAACTGAAGCTCGCAAACTCACCTTAGAGCGCGATGTTACTGCCAATGCTATTTATAAAGCGTATCATATATGTAAAAGAACCGATGAAAAATTTTATATATTTGATTTAATCAGCGATTTATTATCAAGAGGTAACTCCTCACGTTTTTATAAATCATTAATTAAAGAACAAAAATTATTTTCTGAAATTGAAGCGTATGTTACAGGTGATTTAGACCCTGGGCTATTTGTAATATCCGGCAAATTATCCGATGGAGTTAGTTACGAAAAAGCAGAACAAGCTATTTTAATCGAAATTCATAAACTGCAAACAGAAATTATTACCGATAAAGATTTACAAAAACTAAAAAACAATGTTGAATCTCACCATGTATTTGCTCAAATGAGTGTATTGAATAAAGCCATGGCACTTGCCTTTGCTGAATTAATGGGCGATATTGATTTAGTAAATAAAGAAGTAGAAAAATACAATGCCATTACATCGCAGCAAATAAAAGATATTGCCAACAAGTATTTAATAGAAAATAATTGCAGTACCCTTTACTATAAAAAAAATAACCAGTAACCAATAGCAATTCAATGAACAGATCCCTTGCTCCTGAATATAATCCTGTAAAAAAATTAAATCTTGTTAGTCCTCAAAATATAATGCTGGACAATGGAATTCCAATGTATTATTTTAATGCAGGCTCACAAGATGTACTTAGAATAGAAGTTTTGTTAAAAGCAGGTTCTCGATATCAATCGGCTCCTTTAATTGCTCATGTTGTAAATAATATGCTAAACGAAGGAACTAAAACACATTCTGCTTTACAAATAGCCGAAACCTTTGAATATTACGGTGCATACTTACACACCGAATGCGATTTAGACAATGCTTCGGTTGTATTGTATTTACAAAACAAACATCTTGATTATTTATTGCCAATACTGATCGAATTACTTACCGAAGCCATTTTCCCGAAGCATGAACTGGAAATATTTTTAGAAAATGCCAAGCAAAAATTTTTGATTAATCAGCAAAAAGTAAACTATCTTGCGCGTAAACATTTTGCTCATGCTTTATATGGTGAAAGTACTTATGGATTTATGCTTAAAGAAGAGCATTACAATAATGTGCAGCATAATTTATTAATTGATTTTTACAAGCAGTTTTATTGTGCCGAAAACATAACGTTAATTGTTTCCGGTAAAGTAGGAGAGAGGGAATTAAAACTTATTAATAAAGTGTTTACCGTAATAACTAATGGTAAAAAACAAAAAAAGTCAATGCTAAACTTACCTGAATACAACGTTTCCCAAAATCATATTCCCAAAAAAGACGCCATTCAAAATGCAATTAGAATAGGGAAGGTATTATTTAATAAAACCCATAAAGATTATTTCGATTTTCATGTTTTAAATACAATATTGGGAGGATATTTTGGATCACGTTTAATGTCAAACATACGCGAAGATAAAGGATATACATATGGAATTGGTTCAGCAATTGTAAACTTAGAAGACAGTGGTTATTTTTTTATCTCAACCGAAGTTGGAGCAGAGGTATGTAATGCAGCAATAAATGAAATTTATAAAGAAATTAGTATTTTAAATAACGAAACGGTTCCTTATGAAGAATTAAACTTAGTAAAAAATTATTTAGCCGGAACGCTATTGCGTAGTCTGGATGGACCATTTGCTTTGGCAGAAAAATTTAAAGCAGCTCATATATTTGGCTTTGATATGAATTATTATAATAACCTGCTCAAACATATTCATGCAATTACACCTGAAAGAATTCAGGAATTAGCAAAAAGCTATTTACAGCCCGATAGTTTAACGGAGGTAGTTGTTGGAAAAGTATAACAAAAAAGGGAGCTTTTAGCTCCCTTTTTTAATCATTTTATTTCAGCTTAAACGCTTTTTTAAGTTTGGCAACATAATCTAATTCTTCCCAAGGGAATAATTTAACTTTCATTTTTTTGCTATGACCAGAACCATCGGTAAATATTTTTTCTACAACTTCTGGCTTTCTTCCCATATGGCCATATGCAGCCGTTTCTGAATAAATTGGTAATCTAAGTTTAAAACGAGTTTCAATAGCATAAGGACGCATATCAAAAATTTTATTGATAAGCGTTGCTATTTCTCCATCCTTCATATCAACTTTAGAAGTACCAAATGTATTAACATATAGTCCAACAGGCTGTGCAACACCAATGGCATAAGCAACTTGAACCAAAACTTCATCACAAATACCAGCCGCTACCATATTTTTAGCAATATGACGTGTAGCATACGCTGCAGAACGGTCAACTTTTGAAGGATCTTTTCCTGAAAATGCACCACCACCATGAGCTCCTTTTCCACCATAGGTATCTACAATAATTTTTCTGCCCGTTAATCCGGTATCTCCATGTGGACCGCCAATTACAAACTTTCCCGTAGGATTTATGTGGTATTTAATCTTATCAGTAAATAATTTTTGAACACGTGCAGGTAACTGCTTTTTAACACGAGGAATTAAAATATTAATTACATCATCCTTTATTTTCTTTAGCATTACATCATCTTTGTCAAATTCATCATGTTGAGTAGAAACTACAATCGCGTCAATTTTTATTGGCTGATGATTATCATCATATTCAATAGTAACCTGACTTTTTGAATCAGGACGTAGGTACTTCATCGTTTTACCTTCTTTGCGAATTGCAGCAAGTTCTTTTAAAAGTAAATGAGATAATTCTAAAGGTAAGGGCATAAAATTATCGGTTTCTCTACATGCATAACCAAACATCATTCCCTGATCGCCAGCACCTTGTTCCTCTTTCTTTTTACGCTCAACCCCTTGATTAATATCCGGGCTTTGCTCATGGATAGAAGAAAGAATCCCACACGAGTTAGCCTCAAACATATATTCGCTTTTGGTATAACCGATTTTTTTAATTACATCTCGGGCAATATTCTGAACATCTAAATAGGTTTTAGATTTTACTTCTCCTGCTAATATTACCTGACCTGTAGTTACAAGTGTTTCACAAGCAACCTTCGACTGAGGATCAAAGGCTAAAAAATGATCAATTAATGCATCAGAAATTTGATCGGCAATCTTATCCGGATGGCCTTCTGAAACTGATTCAGATGTAAATAAGTAAGACATAAGTAATAAGTTTAATTAAAAAAGTTTAAATATTAAAAAGCAAGGGTAAAAATACAGACTTACACGAAATAACTAAAATAATATTAAAAAAATATCAATTAATTTCCAAATAATGTAACCTGCTTAAAATTAATTTCGTATAAATTTTGTAATTACAAAATCAGCATGAGGCAACTAAAAATTTCAAAACAAATAACAAATCGCGAAACCGCATCGTTAGACAAGTATCTTCAGGAAATAGGTCAGGTTCCCATGATAACAGCAGATGAAGAAGTAGAACTGGCAAAAAAAATTAAAGCAGGCGACCAAGCTGCTCTCGAAAAATTAACCAAAGCAAATCTACGTTTTGTAGTTTCAGTTTCAAAACAATACCAAAATCAAGGTTTAAGTTTGCCTGATTTAATTAACGAAGGAAATCTTGGTTTAATCAAAGCCGCACAACGCTTTGATGAAACGCGCGGTTTTAAATTTATATCTTATGCCGTATGGTGGATACGTCAATCCATTTTACAAGCATTAGCAGAACAAGCTCGAATAGTTCGTTTACCACTCAATAAAATCGGTTCAATTAATAAAATAAATAAAGCTTTTTCTCAATTAGAACAAGAATTTGAACGCGAACCAAGCGCTAAAGAAATAGCCGAAATACTTGACATGACAGAACAAGATGTAAAAGATGCCATGAAAAACAATGGTCGCCATGTATCTATGGATGCACCATTAGTTTCTGGCGATGATGATAGCAGCAATATGTATGAAGTATTGCCCAATGATGCTTTGCCTGGACCGGAAAATGAATTATATAAAGAGTCACTTCGTAAAGAAATTGAACGAGCTTTAAAAACTTTATCACCAAGAGAAGCCGATGTTGTACGTTTATATTTTGGACTAAATGGCCAACATCCATTAACCTTAGAAGAAATAGGCGAAAAATTTGATTTAACCCGCGAGCGTGTTCGACAAATAAAAGAAAAAGCTATAAGAAGATTAAAACATGCCAGTAAAAGTAAATTGCTTAAATCTTATTTAGGATAGAAAGTAATAAGGGCGTATCAATGCTGCTTTAAATAAAAGTCTTATTTAACATAATATAAATTATAGGTTGTTAAAATCATAAAGGATACATTTTTATAAAATATTGATTTTTTCGATGTATCAATAAATAGTATTGATATTAAAACCAATACTTATATTGTAATTTTGTAAAAAAATATTAAAAAAAGAACATGAAGAATATAAAACTTATTTACGGATTATCTGCAATACTATTGTTTACAGCTTGTGGTGAAAAGTCTGAAGAACTAACACCTGAACAAAAAGAAAGCGCTCGCTATGATGTTCTTTTAAAAGACAAATTAGCCGATTTTCAATCATTACCGACTGCTGCCAATAACCCCAACAATGAAATTACAGATGCTAAAGTTCAATTAGGACATGTTTTATACTTTGATAATCGTTTATCTAAAAATGGCAATATCAGCTGTAATTCATGCCATAATCTATCTACTTTTGGTGTAGATAATTTACCAACTAGCCCCGGTGATGCTGGTAAAAACGGAGATCGTAACTCCCCTACTGTTTTAAACGCTGCTTTACATACCCTTCAGTTTTGGGATGGAAGAGCAGCAGATGTTGAACAACAAGCCGGAATGCCTATTTTAAATCCTGTAGAAATGGCTATTCCAAACGAAAAGTTTTTAATTGATCGTTTATCGCAAATCGAATTATATAAATCTTTATTCAAAAATGCATATCCAAACGATGCTAATCCAATAACTTACGAAAATTTAAAAAAAGCTATTGCAGCATTTGAACGTAAGCTTTTAACCCCATCACGCTTTGATGAATACTTAGGAGGAAAATTAGACGCATTATCGCTTGAAGAAAAAAAAGGCTTAATGACTTTTGTTTCCAGAGCTTGTAATTCTTGCCACAATGGGCCATTATTAGGCGGTAATTCGATTCAAAAATTCGGTGTTTTTGGTAATTACTGGGAATACACTAAAAGTGAAAAAATTGATAAAGGAGTAGCTGCATTAACAGGCAATGATGCCGACTTATACAAATTTAAAGTTCCATCTTTAAGAAATATTGCTAAAACAGGTCCATATTTTCATGATGGTAGCGTAAATAGTCTTGAAGAAGCTATAAAAATTATGGCTAAAAGTCAATTAAATCAACAATTAAGCGATGCAGAAATTAAAAACATGGTAGCCTTTTTAAATGCTTTAACAGGCGATATTCCTGATAACTATAAAAAAGCTCCACAGCAATTAGC
>CALKJP010000109.1 GCA_937995645.1 uncultured Bacteroidia bacterium | reverse complement strand
CCGATTTAGGTGGCTTGCTAATTGATGGTATGGGCGATGGGGTTTGGATAAAAGCTCCTGATGTTACATCACCCAAAAACATCAACAATTTAGCATTTGGAATTTTACAGGCAACACGCACCCGCATATCTAAAACAGAATATATTTCATGCCCTTCGTGTGGCAGAACCTTATTCGATTTGCAGGAAACAACCGCAAAAATACGTGCCGTTACCGACCATTTAAAAGGTGTAAAAATTGGCATTATGGGATGCATTGTAAACGGACCGGGCGAAATGGCTGATGCCGATTATGGCTATGTTGGGACAGGAGTTGGAAAAATTACACTTTACAAAGGCAAAGAAGTCGTAAAACGCAATATTGATTCGGACAAGGCAGTTGATGCATTAATAGACCTTATTAAAGAACATGGTGATTGGGTAGAAAAAAATGTTTAATTCATTAAATCTTTTGTAGTTCATTAAATCCAAGCGCAGTAAAATGGCTTCTTTTTTGAACTTCATTTCCGCCATAAATTAAATATGGCTTTATTCCCGTTTTATCTTTTGTAAAGTTAATTAAGCCATTAAAAAAATCGGAAGTAATGGTTTTGCCGGATTTAATTTCTAATGCAATAAGCTGTTTCCCTCTTTCAATCAGTAGATCTATTTCGTTTCCTGTTGAATCGCGCCAAAAGTAAAAGTTATCATGGCTTTTACTATTCCATGCTTGCTTAATCTTTTCTAAAATTATAAAGTTTTCAAAAAGCTGCCCTTTTGCAAAATGAATGTTTATATCTTGTATATTTCTAATCCCTAGCAAATATGCAAACAATCCGGTATCGTAGAAATATACCTTTGGAGTTTTTACAATACGTTTATTAAAATTGTTATAATAAGGTTTTAATCTAAAAGCAATAAAAGAAGCCTCAAGCAAATTCATCCACGCATTTACGGTTTTATTATCCACTCCTATTTCATTGCCTATACTGCTTTGATTAAATAATTGGCCTGTTCTTCCTGCCAATAAGTGTATAAATTTTTGAAAGGCATCTAAATTTGTAATATTCTTTATTAATCTTACATCCCTTTCTACATAGGTTCTAACATAGTTTTCATAAAAATCTGTTGACGCTATATTATTTACCCATTTGCGTGGAAATGAACCGTTTAAAGCATATTCTTCCCAATTATCAAAAACATACTTTGCAGACTTTAATTCTTTAATTGACAAAGGCAATAAATTAAACAATGCTACTCTGCCGGCAAGCGATTGTGAAACATTTTCCAGCATTAAAAAATTTTGAGAACCGGTAATAATGTATTCACCATTTTTTTTTCTTTTATCTGTATATACTTGCAAGTAAGAAAACAAGTCGGGCACATATTGTATTTCATCAATTATTACCCCCCCCTTATATGTTTCTAAAAAACCCTTTGGGTCTTCTTTAGCAAAGCTTCTTAAAGAAATATCTTCTAAATTTACATAGGTAAATTGGGGTTTTAGCATTTGGCAAAGCGTTGTTTTGCCAGATTGTCTTGGCCCTGTTATAGCCACTACAGGATATTTCTCTAAGGCTTCTTTTACCTTTAAACTAAGTTCTCTTTTTATATTCATATTTGTAAAATTAGGAATATAATTCCTAATTTGCAAAAGTAAAATTTCTAAAAAAGCTTCCGACAAAGTTGGGTAACTTATTTATTTTCCAAATACTTCTCTGTTTACCCAAGCTCTTCCCCACTCTTCTTTTTCTTGCTCTGTCCAAAGTTCGGGATAGAATATACGTTTTTGAAAACGCGGTGGTAAATATTTTTGCCAGTTAGTACCACCTGTTGCAGCTACATCTTCGGTTTCTTGCTGTAAATAACGCACAGCTGATTTGTAATGCACCAAAGGCCAGTTGATATTTACATTTACATCTAAAAATTTTAAAGCCTCAATCAGTTTTGGATTTTTTTGGTCTTCTTCTGATAGGCTTTTATATTTTTTCCATATATTTTTATGTTCATACTCTTTTGCAAAATTTATAAAGCGTTCAGCGTATTTTTTCTCAAACATTTTTAGCGTTAGGGTTTTGTTTCCTGTTGCAAGTTCGGTTGCTCCTTTTTTCCAATAAATATGTTCAAACATTTCTTCTATACTTGCATTTTTACCCGCAAATTTTGACCGCACATCTTTATCAATCAAATTTATCATGTCTGTACTTGCCATTTCTATTAAGCGATATTGTGCCGACTGAAATCCACTGGCAGGTAATAAGGCCATTCTAAATCGCAGAAACTGCTCTTTTTCCATTCCTGTAACCATTATGTCAAACGACTTGGTTAAGGCTTCGAAATAACGATTTACACGCTCTACTCGTTCAATAAATAAATTTACCTCGAGTTTATCTTTCCAGCCCATGTCTTGTCCGTTTGACAATACGTTTCTGCCATTGTTTGCCAATTGTTCTAATTCATGTAAAGTGAGTTTAAAATAAAGTTCTGTTATCTGATGATAAATGATAAAGATTAATTCATCCGGAAAATCTGTTTTGGGATGCTGAAGGCTTAAAAGGGTATCAACATTTACATAATCCCAATAGGTAGTAGGATTTGCAGTGAGTAATCCATCTAAATAACTTTCAAGACTTTGCCCGATTGTCTTATATTTATCATCCAGCTGTACAATTTTTTCAATTATTTCTTTTGATAGTTCCATTGCTATATATTTTTTTTTGCAAGGTAAAAAAAATAACAAAGCTGCGATATGACTAATATCATAAAGCAGCTTTATTGACTACACACTATTTTTTTATATTTATTTAGCTATGGCAACCGTATTTGCAAGATTTTTGTATTCTATTAATTCCATTTTTATTGAGCCTACTAATATTTTAGCAGATGCAAAAATTGGTATTTTATTTTCGTCATCGGTTACCCACACATTCAAATCTTCTTCTCTTTTAAAAATTCTTCCTTTTTGAACAACTGGACGAAACTTTAAACATTTGTATTTTACCCCATCTACTTTAATGATTTCTTTTCCAATGTATTTAATACTTAATGGGAAAACCTCTTCGTCAATAAATGTATTGTAAGTAAATATATCGCCCTCTTTAGCATTACTAAAATCGGTTGAACGTGCATAATAAAAAGCGGATAAGGCATCCTGCATATAATCCTGCACTTCGTGTTTGTTGCCTTTTTCAGTTTCAATAATATTTTTATGTTGATAAAATTTATAATCTTGATTTATAAGATATCCGCCTTCATCTACTCTTCTTACAAAAACCCATGGGAATAAGCCTTCAGCATCTAAATAGGTTTCATACCTATCGCGTACTCTAAAGAAAAAATCAAATGTTCCTTTGCTGTATCCATTACCTACAATGTGATACACTTTGCGACCTAAAATTTCTTTATCCATTTCTTTTACTTCCAGTTCGGCAATCCCTGCGTCTATTAAACCATAATAAACACGATACTTTAAAAATTCTCCTGCTTTAAAAGCTTTATTATTTAATTTTCTCAACTCAGCCGGATCTTTTGGCGCAGGTTTTTCAGGAGCTTTTGCAGGCTGAGCAAATGCCCCCAGAAATATCCAGCCAGCAATTAATAAAATAGTTCCCTTTTTCATATCTTGAAATTTTAATACCTGCATAATTCCAAAAGCTGTGCCAAAACTATTACACTAACATTTACGCAATGCAATTCAATTAGTTGCAAAAAAGGCTCTAAGCAAATGCTCAGAGCCCTTCAATCTATAATGGTTTAAAATTATTGAACCTGAAACTTGCCGGTTTTTAAAACAGCATTATCGTTTCCAATAAGGCTATAGGTATAAAATCCTTTTTCCCAATTTTCAGTGGAAAGTGTTAAAGTAGAAGAGTTAACAAGAACATTTTCAATTAAACGTCCTGTTAAATCATGAATTACAAGCGCTTTTGGCTGAACTGCATCAAACTTAAAATTAACGGCAAAGGTGCTTGGATTAGGATATACACTTACAGAAGTAGATACATTTTCATTCTCAATTCCGGCTGTAATATCAAAGTAAAAATGATCTACATAAAAAGCACTTGCAAGTTTTGGATATTGACCTGTAAGGGGATTTTTATAGCTTGACGCTACAAATATTAACATACTATCGGGATTAACACTGGGAATTGAATAATTAATGTTTGCTGAACTTAAAACATAGGATGTTTGATTGGCTCCAACCAAATAATATCCTTCTCCAATTGTATCTCTTTTATTCAGTACGGTGTTATACTTAAACATAATTACTGCAACTACAGCTGTATCAATACCATTGGGATTATATTTGCTTCTAAACATTAAAGTATTGGGTTTTGTAGGATAATTATAAGGTACAGGATTTATTGTATTATTAACAAAATCTACATTTCCTAAGAGCATAAAACCTGTAGTATCATCAATTAGCCCTTGAGTTTGATTATTAGTTTGTTTTATGGTGGTTATTTTTGCAGCAAAGCCAGAATAGCTATCGGTTACTTTAAATATTGACTGTGGATTAGATCCCAAGAAAAATGAATTTAAAATATTGGTAGTTGTCCACCCAACAGGATCCTCCGGAAGTCCGGTTGAAAAAGGTGCCCAATTTTCCATAAATCCATTTGGTATTTGCGCTTTAGCATTAACTAAAAAAACTAAACATAAGGTAGTTGAAAGTATTATTCTTTTCATGTGTAAATAATTTTTAATAGGCCACATGCAACTCGCATGATGAGTTTTCATGTTTGTTTGTGTTTAACGAATCATGCTCGTTTCATTAGTTTAATTTTTGATTACGCTAATATACAAATAAATTACAGAAAAAATTGCTCCTTATGGTGTATCTATCATTTTTAATGCCTTAACAAATGCTTCTGCGGTTTTTACAATATCTTCATCGCTATGTGCTTTAGAAACAAAGCCAACTTCGTAGCCTGATGGGCCTATGTAAATACCACTTTTTAATAATTCAGCATGTAATAATCTGAAATATTTCATACTATCTGCATCAATAGCTTCTGCGGTTCTGATATTCTCTTGATTAGAAAATGCAATCCAAAAAACAGAACCCATTTGATGGATTTTAAAAGGTATATGT
>CALKJP010000108.1 GCA_937995645.1 uncultured Bacteroidia bacterium | reverse complement strand
AATGTGTCAGGCAACACTTCAAAAAATATTTGTCTCATAGTATTTAATTTCTCTTGAACTTCAGGTTCAAACTGTTGTATGTATTTTTCTACTTCTGTCATTGTGTATGGTAATGTCGTTTAACATAGCCTATAACGGTTTGCGGCTATGCGAAGTTGTCCGAAGCATAGCGAAGGGCAATTTGGGAGAGGGCGGTACTCCGCCCGAATCGCATAGCCGCTGTTATATGAAGTGTCGCCATTTTTTTATTCAATCTCTCCTTCACATAATACAATTGTTCCATCTTTGCCAGAATACATTCTTTTATTATCAGAGTTAAATTCATACTTTACATCCAGAGACAGTGATTCTATGGATAATATTTTGTAATGTTTACATTTATAAATATGGTTATTTTCTTTTTCTCCGGAAACATAAATTTCAAAAGATAATATAAAATGAGGTGCATCATATATTACTTTAAATTCATCTGATGGCGAAAAATAAAAACTTCTTTGTGTGGTTCCTATATTCTCTATATTGTAAGTTTTACATTCTAAATAATATGGGTTGTTATTAAACCAAAACAATACATCTGGGTAGCCCATTGCTTTTTTATTACCTTTTGTACCTACTGGAATATCCGCATTTAATCCTAACGAATTTAATGCATTTCTAACATAAGGTTCTATATCATTTCCCACTTCATTAGGTCTTGGTCTTAAAATACCTGTTTTATTTATTTCCTTTCCTGCACTTAATGCTGATTGCTTTAATAATTCTAATACTTTTTGATGGTCTGAGTTTTTTAAATTAAAAGAGATTACTTTTTTGCCTGTCATCGCTTCTATAACAAGGTTAAAAGGAATATCTTTTAATGGTTTTAACATTTGTTTTATTAAATTCTCAAGTTTTTTTATGTATTCATTATTATCCATATTTATTTCACCTTTTTAAAAATTAAAATATTTTCTTTCTTCATCACATTATATAATCCAAAGATTATTTTATTTATATTTTTTTCTAGCTTAAAACCAAGACCTTCCATAAATTTAATAGTAAGCTCCACTGTTTTTACTTCCTGCCCTTGATAAGTTGCATTTCCTATAACAATAACAGCATATTTATTTGTTTTGAGTACTCTATATATTTCTTTGTATGATTTTTTCATATCGTCGTTATAAAGTTCTATTTTATTTTTTCCATTTCCCCTAACTCCAATAAAATCATCTCTCATTTTCAACACATCATAACTTAAATCTTTAAGTGAATGTATATCATTTTGTACATAATCAAGAGCTATCGAATAAGGTGGGGATGTAATTATTCCATCTACTGAATTATCTGGTAATTTTACATTTCGTGAATCACCAATTTCAATTTTGACATCCCCTAATTTTAAATTTAATTTTTCTTTTATCTCTACATAATCCTCTATAGATAAAATCATTAAATCAACATTTTTAATAAATGAATTGACAAAATCTCGATTCCTTCTAGAATTATCACTTACAGCTAATAATCTCGCTAACATATAAAAATTTTTTACTCTTTCATCTTTTGATAATATATTTAGGAGATTATAGTAATTTTCATTTGTTTGAAATAGATTGGGTGTGATATTTGCTAAAATTTCACTTTTTAGTTTTTTTATCTCATCTATAACATATATTGATTCTGTTTTAACCTTTCCTTGAATAACACAAAGTGGGGAAATATCTATCCCAATAAAATTTATTCCTAATAATTGAGCTTCAAGTGCTGTAGTACCGCTCCCAGAAAATGGTTCAAAAACTGTTTCTCCTTCTTTTAACCCAATTATATTTAATAGAGCTCTAATCATCTGAGGATGAAATTTCCCCTTATATGGGTAAATCCAGTGAGTCAAATATTGATTTACAGAACGAGTTTGGTTTCTCTGAATGATTTGGAAATAGTCTGTAAATTGTCCACCAACAGTTTTGTAAAATGCCCCTTTTCTCTTTATTAACTCTTTCTGTTCATTTGATTTATTTAATATTTTAAATTCTCTTAATCCATTTGTTACCTCAAATTCTACATTCAAAGCCTTTAGTTCTAATTCTGCTAAAGACAATTCATAAATAAATTGAACATTATCTAATAGAACCAGATCTTTTGAGTCAGAATTATTACCTGTTTCATATGCCCAAAATTGGTTTTCTGCCCTTTCTATCATTGTTTCACTTTTGGTTTTTAATCTTTTTATTTCCATTATAGTTAATCTCCTTTTAAAATTGATGGCGACATTTCATATAACTCGTTTATAGGTCTCATAAAACCAGACCTATACGCCCAGAATTAGCTGTATAGGTCTCATAAGAATGAGATATTATTTTTTCAAACTTAAGTAATATTTCTTTATAAATCATCAAATGGCGACTTAATATTTTGTAAACTTTTTGTTGAAACGTGTGTATAAATTTCTGTTGTCTTACTGCTTTTATGACCCAGCAATTCTTGTATAAACCTTAAATCAGTTCCTGCCTCTAACAAATGCGTTGCATAAGAGTGCCTTAACCAATGTAAAGTTACCGGTTTATTAATTTTAGCTTTTGCCAAGGCTTGTTTTAATACATTCTGCAAACTTTTTTCACTGTATTGTTCTCCCGGGTATTGCCCTTCAAATAACCATACCCGTGGTCTAAACATTTTATAATAATCACGCAGCATTTCAATAACTTTATTTGAAATTGGTGTTATTCTGTCTTTTCTCCCTTTTGCCTGCCTGATAAACAACAAGCCTCTTTTGCTGTCTATATCGGTTGGTTTAAGATTGAGCAATTCACTTCTTCGTAAACCGCAGGCATAAATTAAGCTAAGCATGGTTTTGTGTTTTACATTTGTGTGGGCATTTATAATAGAAGCCACCTCCTCCTTACTAAGTACGTTTGGCAGTTTATGTTCACGCCTTGGTCTTTCTAATTTATGAATATCTAATCTGCTTTGCACAACCTCTTTAAAAAGTAGTTTAATAGCATTAACAACCTGATTTTGATAAGAAAAACTTAACCGGTTTTTGATAATGTATTCATTAACATAACTTACTACATTATCATTGGTAATACTTTTTATCGGTTTAGGGTAAGTAAACATTAAAAATGATTTAGCAGCATCTGTATATGTGTTGATCGTTGAGGGACTGTATCGGCTATGTTCCATCCATAATTTAAATTTTGATAAGCTATGTTCTATTTCGTCGGGTACAATAATGTTGGTTTTTTCTTTTAACCCCGAAGTATCGATAACAGCTTTTTCATTTAAGACGTTAATTAGCTTACTTAACTCAAACTTGTCTTTAGTGATAAACCATTTTCTTTTGGTCTGGCTCCATTTTGCAACGCCAAGAGTTTTAATTGCTGAAATTAACTCACCATCTTTTGGGAATATTAAAAATACTACATCGCTATTATGGTGTTTTCCTGATTCTAAAATTACTTTTGGTTTCATACTTAAAACCAGAGTCTTTAAATAATAGGGTTACTTTAATACCGCCGTTAGTGCTTCATAATTAGCTTCAATTGTTTTATCCAAATCATCTTTTGTGTGTGTTGTTGAGATAAACAGCGCCTCAAACTGTGCGGGTGCAAGATAAATTCCGCGCTTGAGCATTTCGTGAAAATATTTTCCGTACAAAGCAGTATCTGATTTAACTGCACTCTTAAAATCGTTAACCGGTTCTTCAGTGAAAAACATGCACATCATAGAGCCAACACGGTTCATTGCATAATTTTTTCCAACGGATTTTAAGTTTTTCTTAAATCCATTTTCCAGATACATAGATGCTTTTTCTAACTGCACATAAATTTCAGGATGTTCTTTGATATAACTCAAAGCAGCGTAACCTGCCGCCATTGCAAGCGGGTTTCCGCTTAATGTTCCTGCCTGGTAAACCGGTCCGGCTGGTGCAAGAATTTGCATAATTTCTTTTTTACCGCCGAATGCACCAACAGGCAATCCGCCACCAATAATTTTTCCGAATGTTGTAAGATCAGGTTTAACACCAAGTATTTCCTGAGCGCCTCCGGCGGCAACTCTGAAACCTGTCATCACTTCATCAAATATCAGAACGATGTTTTCTTCATTACAGAGATTTCTTAACTCAACCAAAAAACTTTCATCTGCTTTTACAACTCCCATATTGCCGGCAATTGGTTCAATTATTATTGCAGCAACATTATTCTTGTTTGCATAAACAAGTTTTTTTACGGATTCAATATCATTATAATCTGCAAGCAAAGTATCAGCAGCATTTGCTTTTGTAACTCCGGGCGATGTTGGAACACCAAGTGTTAATGCACCACTTCCTGCTTTAATAAGAAAATAATCTGCGTGACCGTGATAGCATCCTTCAAATTTTATAAACTTATCTCGCCCGGTATATCCGCGTGCAGCACGAATTGCAGACATTGTCGCTTCTGTTCCGCTGTTTACCATTCTAACCATTTCCATTGATGGAACCAAATCTGTAATAATCTGCGCCATCTTTACTTCAAGCTCTGTTGGTGCACCGAAGCTAGTTCCGTTTTCTAATGCGCTTAGTAATGCCTCTTTTATAAACGGCGGATTGTGACCGAACAAATGGGGTCCCCAGCTTCCGATGTAATCGAGGTATTCGTTGCCGTCAACATCGTAAAATTTTGAGCCGCTTCCTCTTTCAATAAAGATTGGATCTCCGCCGACTGATTTGAATGCTCTTACCGGTGAGTTTACTCCGCCCGGAATATATTTTTTTGCTTTTTCAAATAGTTGTTTGCTTTTTGTTGTGTTCATAATAATTCCTTAATATGAATGGCACACAGATGACGCTGATTGAACAAATGTCCTTGGGTTAAGCTTCATTTTTTTCACGCAGAGACGCAAAGACGCAGTTATCATCTGTATTATTGTGTTATTTAAATAATAATTTAAAATCTTTTTGTTTACCTGATTGCCAGTAATTTTCTGGTATAACTTTCCAGTTGCCGAG
>CALKJP010000107.1 GCA_937995645.1 uncultured Bacteroidia bacterium | reverse complement strand
CATTGATAAAATGAGCGATAAGGAAAGATTTACCATTTGATTTACGGCATCTTTTTGAATAATCATGCGCGCAAAAATGGGCAACAATAAAGTGGAAAATAGATAAGCAATCATGTTTACCGCATCCAGCAAACGATAGCTCTGTGCATAAATTCCACTTTGTTCGGCTCCCTCATCACCCAAAATACGTTCAATCAATACCGAATCAGAACGCGTGTAAATGGTCATTAATAAAATTAACAATGCATAGGGTAAACTTTTCTTTAAAATGCTGATGTAAAATGATGGATTCCAATGCACTTTAAACATTCCTGCTTTTTTATACACTACAAAAAAAGCAACTAATGCTGTAATACCATATCCGGCAGTTTGTGTATAAACAAACCATTCTATTTTAAATTCTCCTTCGGTAATATTTGTCCAAAGTAAAACTGCACAAATGGCAATCATTACCAAACGATCTAAAACCGAAATAATACTGTCGGTTTTAAACATGTGAAGACCCGATATATTAGAACGTAAATACAATACAAACGAAATCAAAAACTGATTGAAAGATAAAATCAACAAAAGAAAAATTTCATAGCTATTGTAATTAAAGGCAAATGCAGCTATGAGTGTAACAATAATATATACAAGCCCTAAAATTAATTTTAAGGAAACTATATTAGAAAAATGCTTACCAAGTAAATGCTCGTTTTGGGCAATATTTCGGTTATTAAAATTGGTTAAGCCAATATCTAAAAAAGAATTTAGCAAAAAAGAAAAATTGAATAAGGCAAAATATAATCCGTAACCCTCGCTGCCTATAGCATTTTGCACTTCGCGGTCAATTCCCAATATCCAAAAAGGCTTAATCAAAAGATTGAGCAAAAGCAAAAGCGCCAGGTTGGTAATAAACTTTTTCTGCATTAAAAAACAATTCGAAAAGAGCGCAAAAATAGGATTTTTAGGTTAAACACGATTAAAAGTTTATTTTCGTAAGCAAATACTAAATTTATGGCACTTACCATAGCTGTAAATACCCGACTTTTAATAAAAAACAAACTTGAAGGAATTGGCTGGTTTACTTACGAAAGTTTAAAACGCATTGTAAAAAATCATCCCGAGCATCAGTTTATATTTTTATTCGATCGCCCCTATTCCGAAGAATTTATTTTTTCATCGAATGTAACTCCGCTACAAATTGGATTACCCGCAAGGCATCCTTTTTTGTTTTATTTGTGGTTTGAATGGGCTGTTTCTGCTGCTTTAAAAAAAGTAAATGCCGATTTGTTTCTATCGCCCGATGGTTATTTATCGCTTCGTACCAAGGTACCTCAATTGCCTGTAATGCACGATTTGAATTTTGAGCATTACCCAAACGATTTGCCATTTTTAATGAGCAATTATTACCGATATTATTTCCCGAAATTTGCTCAAAAAGCCGCAAGAATAGCTACCGTTTCCGAAGCATCAAAAAGCGATATTTCAAATTTGTACCATATTGATAAAAACAAAATAGATGTAGTTTACAATGGAGCATCGGAATGGTTTAAACCTATCAGTGAAGAAGAAAAAAACTCCACACGTAATCAATACACCCAAGGAAAACCGTATTTTTTGTATGTGGGGTCATTGCATCCAAGAAAAAATCTGAGCAATTTATTAAAAGCTTATGATGTATTCAGAAAACAAAGCGAGAGTAATACGCAACTTTTAATTGTAGGCGAAAAATATTACTGGACAGGAGAAATGGAGCAAACCTATAACAGTATGCAATATAAAAATGAGGTACATTTTACGGGACGATTATTCGAAGAAAAATTAGGAAAAGTAATGGCATCGGCTCTGGCATTGGTTTATGTTTCATACTTCGAAGGTTTTGGAATACCCATGGTAGAAGCCATGAATGCAGAAGTTCCCGTATTAGCATCCAACGTATCGTGCATGCCTGAAATTGCAGGAGAAGCAGCGCATTTTATCAACCCGTTTGATATTCAACATATTGCAGATGGATTAAAAGAAATGGATAAAAACGAATTATTGCGTAGTAATTTGATTGAAAAAGGCAAAATACAACGACAAAAATTCAGCTGGGATAAAACAGCCGAAAAACTATGGAACAGCATAGAAAAAACTGTTTAGTTATTTAGTTAATAGATATAAGTCATTAGTATTAACTTTAAAAATAAATTATCCTCTCCTTTAGGAAGGTAAAGGAAAATTAAAATGCTATTACTAAAACATACAGAAGGAATAATAGAAGCCGGATGCGATGAAGCCGGCAGAGGCTGCCTTGCAGGACCTGTATTTGCAGCTGCTGTTATTTTACCGGATAATTTTCATTGCCCCGAATTAAACGACTCCAAACAAATCAACGAAAATAAACGCTACGAACTAAGAACCTATATTGAATCGAATGCTTTATCATACGCAGTTGCAATGGTTGATAATAAAGAGATTGATGAAATAAATATTCTCAACGCTTCGTTTTTAGCCATGCATCGCGCTATCGAAAAATTAAAACAAACACCGCAAGCATTATTGATTGACGGCAATCGTTTTAAACCTTACAAAGAAATTCCTCATCATTGCATCATAAAAGGAGATGGAAAATATTTACCAATAGCAGCAGCTTCTATTTTAGCAAAAACCTATCGCGATGATTTTATGCTACACATTCATCAACAACACCCGCAATACAAATGGGATAAAAATAAAGGCTATCCCTCTCCTGCTCATCGAAATGCCATTAAAGAATTTGGGCTAACAGAATATCACAGATTGTCTTATAAGTTATTACCCGACCAGCTTTCATTAGAATTTTGAAATTAAACAAATCAACTCATAAATCATTTGTTCAATTTGAATCTGTTCGCTATTCATAACCTTCATTTGTACATTTGTATTAATTCGCTATTCCTATCCATTTATTCCCTTTATTCGTAATAGATTCGCTATTCGTATCCATTTATTCGCTTTATTTGTATCAGGTTTACAATTCGCATCACGTGGAAGCTTTTTTACTAAAACTCGCAAAAGAAATTCATCGTCAGTATCCTGATGACTTAAAAGATATTTGTATAGTGCTGCCAAACAGAAGAGCATCCCTATTTCTGAAAAAATATTTAGCAGAAGTTTATCAAAAAACTATTTGGTCGCCAGAAATATTTGCAACCGAAGATTTTATTTCCAAACATTCCGGTTACAATTCAATTGATAATTTGGAATTATTATTTCAGTTTTATGAGGTATATAAAAACATTGAAAAAGAAGAAGCCAAAAGTTTTGAGGAATTCTCAAAATGGGCACCTACCTTACTAAGCGACTTTAACGAAATTGATAATTATCTGGCCGATGCCGAAAAACTTTTTTCAACCGTTAACCAAATACGTGCTATTGAAATATGGAATTTAGGAGAAAAAGAACCAACACCCATACAACTACAATTTATTGCATTTTGGGAAAAACTTTACACTTACTATAAAACATTAAAAGAAAAACTACACACAAAAAACCTTGCCTATCCGGGCATGGCAGCAAGGTATAGCGCTGAAAATATTCCACACATAGCCTCACAACTAACATATAAAAAAATATTTTTTGCCGGATTTAATGCCTTAAACAAAACCGAAGAAAAAATAATTCAATATTTAACCCTGCACAAAAAAGCAGAACTTTTTTGGGATGCCGATGCCTATTACATGGATAACGAAACTCAGGAAGCAGGCTTATTTCTAAGGTATTACAAACAAAAATGGTTCGATAATCACGGCCAAAAATTCAATTGGATTGAAAACAATTGGAGAAGCAGTGAAAAAAAAATTGAAATTATCGGAACTGCCAAAAACTTAAATCAGGTTAAAGCTGCCGGAGAAATTTTAACAAAACTAAAATCCGACAAAAATTATCAGGACACAGCTGTAGTGCTGGCTGACGAAAACTTGTTGATGCCACTACTTAACAGCATACCCCAAGAGGTTAAACAATTAAATGTAACCATGGGATTACCGCTAAAATATATTCCATTATACAATTTACTGGAACATATTTTACAAATGCATGAACATGCTACCAAACATGCAAAAGAGAATATAAAAAATTATCGTTTTTATCATGCCGATATTTCCCGACTGCTTCAAAACCCTTTAATAACAGGCATTTGGAACGAAAACAATGCCCGATATGTATTACAAAAATTAGATGCATATATCAAAAGAAAAAACAGGGTGTATATAACTTTTGCCGAATTAGAAAGCCAATGCAATTCACAAGAAATAGAATTTTTACACAATTTAGAACCCATTTTAAGCAATTGGGAAAATAATCCATTACTTGCCATCAAAGGAATAAAGTCGCTTATTACATTATTTAAAATTAATCTGAACTCCATTAAAAATAAGCAAAAACAAAAAATTGAAGCTGAGTATTTATTTCAGTTTAGTAAAATTTTAAACAGGCTTGAACGATACATTCAAAACTATGATGCCTTAATTGATGTTGCAACATTAAGAAGTTTATTTACTCAGATTTTGCGAAACGAAAGCCTTGCATTTTATGGTGAACCATTAAAAGGATTACAGGTAATGGGAATGCTTGAAACCCGCACACTCGATTTTGAAACAGTAATTCTTATTTCTGCCAACGAAGGCATATTACCATCGGGAAAAACAATGGGATCTATGATTCCATTTGACATTAAACGTACATTTAGATTGCCCACTTATTCTGAAAAAGACAGCATTTTTGCTTATCATTTTTACCGACTGTTACAAAGAACAAAAAAAATATACCTAATATATAATACCGAAGCAGACGATTTAGGCGGTGGAGAAATAAGTAGATTCATCTCTCAACTTATACAGGAATTACCTCTGCAAAACAGCATGGTAAAAATTACCGAAAGCATTTTAACGCTTGATGTACCTAAACACACCGTCAACAAAATTAAAAAAGAAAAAAATGAAATTGTATTGCAGCATTTAAATAACTGGATTGAAAGAGGAATTTCACCAAGTGCACTAAACAGCTATCTCTCTTGCCCGCTTGATTTTTATTATAAATACGTTATCAAACTCAGAGAAAGCGATGAAGATGCAGTAGAAGAAACTATTGAAGCCAATACCTTGGGTAGCTATATTCACAATACGCTTCAAGAAATTTACACCCCCTTTAAAAATCACATACTAAATGAAACTGATTTAAAAAATATAAAAGAGCAAATTCCTGATATTCTAAAAAAACAATTCTTAAAAGATTTTACTATAGAAGATATTAGCTATGGAAAAAACTACCTTGCTTATACCATGGCCGAAAAGCAAGTTTTAAAATTTATCGACAAGGAAATTGAAGAAGTTAAACGACTAAAAAAAGACAATCAATTCATCACCATTTTAGCACTCGAAGAAGCTTATGAAACAGAAATTTCATTTAACAATAATGGAAAAGAAACCAAAGCAAAATTATCCGGCAGAATAGACCGTATTGATAAAATCGGTAATACCGTAAGAGTTATAGATTATAAAACCGGAAATGTAGAAAATAAGGAAATCAAATTGGCTAATATTGATTCCATATTAAATACAGATGGCGAAAAATCTAAAGCCTTACAATTATTAACCTACACCATTTTATACGAATCAAAACTAAAAAAAGACGAAGAAATAAAAACAGGTATAATTTCATTCAGAAATCTTAATAATCCTTATTATTTCTTAAGTATTCAGAAATCTGAATTTATAAATACTGAAGTTATTAATCAATCAAAAGAAGTAATCCGCGAAATTTTAGAAGAAATTTTTAATAAAAACATTCCTTTTGAACATAATGCAGCTGCTAACTATTGCACTATGTGCTAATCTCATTTTAAGTATTAAAAATGCATAAACGATTTAGAAATTGTAAACAATTTCTAAATAGGGATTAGCCTCATTAAATCATTAGTTCGAATTTAAGAATGATCCTAATGATTCATTTGAGTTAATAATAACAGTAAAGCCCCAACCGGGACCAGTGTTGAGGCTTTACGTTGCGAAAAGGGATACGCAACCGGGTATTAACTAAACTCATACTAATGACGCAACTTTAAAATTTCGGTTGCCTTTAACTTGATATAAATTTATACCCCACCCCTCTTACAGAATGTAAATACTTGGATTCCTTTGAGTTATCCTCAAAATATTTTCTAAAATTTAAAATATAATTATCAATCGTACGGGCAGTTGGCAACTCTTCGTTTTTCCATAATCGCTCTAAAATTAAATCGCGCGATACAACCTGCCCCCTCATTTTAACCAACAGTTCTAAAAGTTGAGCTTCTCGCTTTGTTATTTCACGTTTCACCCCGTATTTATCAACAATCTCAAAAGTTTTAAAATTGATACTCATACCATCAAATTCAAAGTAATCCAATGAATTATCAGCCTCTTTATCTTTATTTCTTTTTAATAAAATATGAACACGAAGCAAAAGCTCTTCCAAATTAAATGGCTTTGATAAATAATCATCAGCTCCAAGTTTTAATCCTTTAATTCGGTCATTTGCTTCATTTTTGGCTGTTAAAAATAATACCGGAGTAGTTATATTTTTATCTCTTATGTATTGACAAATATCAAAACCGTTTAATTCGGGCAACATTACATCCAAAATATACAAGTCAAATTTTTCTTTATTAATAAATTGAATTGCTAATGCTCCGTTACTACATTCTTCCACGCTATTCCCTTCCAGCTCTAAATTTAAGCGGATTATATCTCGCAGATGCTCTTCATCTTCTACCAGCAATATTTTTGACATAATGCAAAATTATAATCTATTATTTGGAATTTTACTCAATTCTATTGATTTCATTTTTCTTTTACAAATTTAAACAGCTATTTGTTTTTTTTATTCAATTTTAATAAATTGCAACTCTAACTTCTGTTCAACTCAATTTTTTAATAACATGAAAAAAATTACTACTTTTTTATTCATAGGCTTATCTGCCTGTTTAATTGCAAGTGGCAGTTTTGCTCAACAAAAAAAGGGGAATTTTCATCCTATATCCATATATAATAATGCAAAACTTAGCACATTAGGACCGGTTACAAAATACACAGCACCTATAAATCATGTTCCTCCAAGCAGAACCTGTGGAACTATGGATGCAGCTTATTTATATCAGCAAAATGCAAAAGGTCAAAGTTTTTTAGAAGAGTTTGAAGAATGGCTACAAGAACGTATTAAAGAAGACAAAAAAAATAATCTGCCCAAAGCTACAGTTTACACAATACCAGTAATTGTACATGTAATTCACAACTCAAATGAATCGGTTGGACAAGGTAGAAATATATCTCAAGCACAAGTTAATTCGCAAATAGATGTTTTAAACGAAGATTTCAGAAGAACAAATGCAGATGCATCGCAAACACCTACGCCTTTTGCTGCTGTTGCTGCAGATATTGAAATACAGTTTTGTAAGGCAATGGTTGATCCTAATGGCAATCCTTTAACAGAACCGGGAATTCATAGAGTTTCTGCAACAAGTATAAGCGGTTTATCCAATACCACAACAGGTTATACTCAAACTACGATAGATAATATAATTAAACCTGCAACCTCATGGGATCCCAATAGATATATGAATATTTGGGTTTGTCAACTTAGTGGAGGTTTATTAGGATATGCTCAATTCCCTTCCAATTCCGGATTAGCGGGAATGCCAACTAACGGAGGAGCAGCCAATACAGATGGGGTTGTAATTGGATATAATTATTTTGGTAGAGTTGGTACCTTATCTCCTCCATTTAACTTAGGACGAACAGCTACGCATGAGGTAGGGCACTGGTTAGGCTTAAGACATATTTGGGGCGATGGTAGCTGTGCAACAGACTATTGTAACGACACCCCCACACAAAGTAACGCTACATCTGGATGTCCATCTTATCCTAATGCTGCCGGATGTACAGGTTCTCCAAACCCTCCGGGAAGAATGTTCCAAAATTATATGGATTATTCAAATGATGGTTGTATGAACCTATTTACAGCCGATCAAAAAACACGTATGCGAACCGTAATGCAAAACTCGCCAAGACGCGTTCAGTTAATTACATCAAATGTGTGTAGTTCTCCATCAACCCCTCCTGTTGCCGACTTTGTTGCAAACACCACAACCGTTACAGTTGGCGGATTTGTTAATTTTACCAATCTTTCTACAGGAAGTGGAAACAGTTATTCATGGACTTTTAACGGTGGTACACCGGGTACCTCAACTGCTGTAAATCCAAGCAATATCCAATACAATACAGTTGGAACATACACGGTAACTTTAGTAGCAACAAATTCAAATGGTAGTGATACCGAAACTAAAATAAATTATATTAATGTTGTTCCTTCATCCGGTTGTGATACAATTACTAATTTAACAACTACCAATATTGCCTCATATACGGTTGATTACGTTAATCCAATTGACTCAGGCTACATTTCAGGAAACAACATTTTTGGTGATAAAGCTAAAGCCGATCGTTTTACAAGCATAGCTCCTTACACACATATAACTGGTGGTGTATTTTATATTTCAAAAGCAGTTGATAATGGTTCTCCTTCTAACGTTACATTTGCTGTTTGGAATAATACAGGTACGGGAGGCTCTCCGGGAGCAACTCCTATTGCTACCAAAACAGTTCCTATTAGTAGTTTAAGTACTGGCGCTACACCTAATTACATCTATTTTAATAATCCGGTTAATGTAAGCGGTTTAACCAATTTTTATGTAGGTATTATTTTACCACAAACTCCGGGTGATACCGTAGCTTTATATACCAACCAGTATGACCCAAATGTAACCAATACTGCTTGGGAACAATGGAGCAATAACACATGGTCTGATTATCCAGGCGGATGGGGTGCAAATATTAAATTTAATCATGCCATATTTTTATTTGTAACAGATGCTCCGCCAACAGCTTCCTTTACAGCTACTCCAACCACTGTTTGTCCTAACGGAACTGTAAACTTTACTTCAACAAGTACCAATGCAGTTACCTATTCATGGTCGTTCCCTGGAGGAGTACCGGCAACTTCTACAGCGGCCAATCCAAGTGTTGTTTACCCTAATAGTGGGCAGTATAATGTTACACTTGCTGTTATTGGCCAGTGCGGTGGCAGAGATACCATTACCATGACCAATTACATTAACGTAACCGGTAATCTTAATACTTCAATTACTTCTACAAATATTTCTTGTTTTGGAGCTAATGATGGAAGCGCAACCGCTAATGCTACAGGTGGAAGTACACCATATACTTATCAATGGTCAAGTGGTCAAACCACTCAAACCATAAATGGTTTAGCTCCTGGACAATATGCTGTTACAGTTACCGATGCTGCCGGATGTTCTGATGTAGAGATTATAACCATAACACAACCAAGCCAATTAGGAGGTTCAATGACGGTGGTTGACGAATCTTGCGGAGGTGCTAACGGTAGTTTAACAGCAAATCCTGCCGGTGGTACGAGTCCTTATTCTTATTCATGGAATACAAGCCCTGTTCAAACTACTCAAACTATTTCAAATCTTTCTGCAGGAATTTACACTGTTACAATAACTGATGCAAATAACTGTACAACTACCTTAACAGATACCGTTACTAATTCAGGTTCATTAGCATTAATCACATCTACTACAAATGAAACCTGCAATGGAGCAAACGGAAGTGCTACAGTTAATGTAAATGGTGGTACAGCTCCATACAATTATACTTGGAATACCTCTCCCGTTCAAAACACATCAACTGCAGTTAATTTAGCTGCCGGTTCATATACAGTTACTGTTACTGATGCTAATAACTGTTCGCAAACGGCAAGTGTAAATGTATTTAATATAGGAAATACTACTGTAACTGCATCGCCCAACCAAACTATTTGCAGTGGCAATTCTGTAACATTAACTGCAAATGCAAATGGAGGTATCGCACCTTACACCTATGTGTGGACTCCGGGAAATCAAACAGGAAATTCAATAACGGTTTCTCCAACCAATACAACAACTTATACCGTAATTGCTACAGATGCCAATAACTGTTCAGGTTCGGCTACAACAACTGTAAATGTTACACCCATACCTGTTACAGTTGTAACTCCGGCAATTGTTAGCATTTGTATTGGCCAATCTACTGTGCTTACTGCAAGTGGTGGAACAAGTTATGTATGGTCAACAGGAGGAACAAATGCAACAGAAACAGTTAGTCCTACCGCAACTACTACCTATTCAGTAATTGCATTTAACGGAAGTTGTATGGGTAATACTGCTACGGCAAGTGTTACCGTTAGCCCTTGTTTAAGCATTAATGAGGAAGATGTAGAAAACTTAGTAGTACTTTATCCAAACCCATCAAGCGGATTAATTAATATAGAAATTGGCACTTTAAAATCTAACAATTTCAAAGTACATGTATTTAATTCGATTGGTGAAATTGTTCAGGTTATCAGCTTAAACGATTTTTCAAACAACCGTTATACAGTTGATTTAAACAGTAAAGCAAATGGTTTATATTATTTTACATTCCAGTACGAAAACGAAGTATTTACAAAAAAAGTAGCTGTAATTAAATAAACATAATATAATTTTCTAAAAAAAGCGTCCCGCCTTGCGGGACGCTTTTTAGTTTTGTATCTTTGATAAAACATAAACCAAGCTAATGTTTTTATGAAAAAAAAATTACTATTACTACTTGCTGTTTTCTTAATTACATTTTCAGCTATTGCACAGGAAACTATTAAACGATGTTATACCACCGAAAAATATCAGGAGGCATTAGCCGAAAATCCTGAAATACTTACAATACAAGAACAATTAGAAACATTTACTTCAAATTTTATCCAATCAGAAAATGCAGAAAACCGAAGTGTTATTACAATACCCGTGGTAGTGCATGTAATTTATCGCACTGCAGCTCAAAACACAGCTATGACCGATACCCGAATTCAAAATCAAATAAACATATTAAACCAGGATTTTAACGGATTAAATGCCGATACCAATTTAACTCCTGCCCCTTTTAAACCTTTAAGAGGAAATGCACAAATTAATTTTTGTTTAGCACAAAGAGATCCACAAGGATTTGCTACAACCGGCATTACAAGAACACAAACAACCATAAGCAATATTGGAAATACCAATAATTATTTTAGTACCGCAAACGGAGGAATAAATGCATGGGACAGAACCAAATACCTAAACATTTGGGTATGCGAAATTGGTAGCGGAATTTTAGGATTTGCCTATATGCCGGGAACGGCACCTGCCGATAGAGACGGTGTTGTAATTGATTTAAAATATTTCGGAACCCCTGGAGCTACATCTCCATACAATAAAGGAAGAACCGCAACACACGAAGTAGGTCATTGGCTTAACCTCAGACATATTTGGGGAGATGCTACATGCGGAAATGATTTGGTAGCCGATACTCCTACACAAGAAAGCGATAATGGAGCTTGTCCTACCTTCCCTCACAGACCTAATAGCTGCAGCACTACCAATGCAAATGGAGATATGTTTAGCAACTACATGGACTATGTAAACGATAATTGCATGAATATTTTTACTGCCGGACAAGTAACACGTATGCGTGCCGCCCTTAATGCAACAGCAGGAGGAAGAAACCAATTACAAAACTCTCAGGGGTGCATTCCGGGATCACCTCCTCCTGCATCTGTTATAGAATATTCAAAATATAATCGAGTAAGAACATACCCAAATCCTGCACAAAACAGTTTAAATATCGAATTCCCAATGCATATCAATTCTTTTGATGAAATATCGGTATATAATTTACTTGGAAATAAAATTGTAAAAATAAACAAGGGAGAAATCAATAATCATCAATATTGGATTGATATAAGCGAACTTTCTTCAGGAACTTATGTTATTATTGCAAATACTTCTTATGGTATTTTAACCGATAAATTTGTAGTAGTTAAATAAAATAAAATGCAGTCAAGAGAAAATTTAGTTTCATTAATCAATCACTCCGAAATAGCTACTGATTTAAAAAATATTGCGGAAAAAGTTTTAAACGAAGAACGAATTTCTACAGATGAAGCCATAACCTTATATGAAAAAGGCGAACTGGGATATCTTGGAGTATTAGCCAATTATATTCGCGAAAAGAAAAACGGAAATTTTACCTACTTCAATCGTAATTTTCATATAGAACCAACTAATTTATGCGTATTCGATTGTAAATTTTGTTCCTATTCGCGCAACTTTAAGCAAAAAGGTGAAGCATGGGAAATGACCGAAGAAGAAATATATGACTACGTTCGCAAATACGATGGTGAACCGGTAACTGAAGTGCATATTGTTGGAGGTGTTCATCCAAAATTAAATTTAGAGTTTTTTGCGCGCATCCTTAGAAATTTAAGAGAAATGCGGCCCGATATTCATCGCAAAGGATTTACAGCTGTAGAATTAGAATACATGTTCCGCAAAGCAAAGGTTAGTGTGAAAGAAGGCTTAGAATATTTAAAAGAAAACGGCTTACAATCATTACCCGGTGGTGGAGCAGAAATTTTTGACGAAGCCATACGAAATGAAATTTGTGCCGATAAATGCGACTCAAAAACATGGCTCGAGATACACGAAACAGCACATCAACTCGGAATGCCTTCAAATGCCACCATGCTTTATGGGCATATAGAAACCTATGCTCACCGTGTTGACCATATGAACCGTTTACGAAAATTGCAAGACAGAACTGGTGGGTTTAACACCTTTATCCCCTTAAAATTTCGAAATCAAGACAATCAAATGTCGCATATACCGGAAGTAAGCACCATTGAAGATTTACGAAATTATGCCGTTGCACGCATATTTTTAGATAATTTTCAACACATAAAAGCATACTGGCCTATGATAGGCAGAGAAACAGCTGCACTATCCATGTCGTACGGAGTAGATGATATAGACGGAACAATTGATGATTCTACCAAAATATACACCATGGCAGGTTCTGAAGAACAAACACCTGCATTGAGCACCCAACAATTAGTGGAATTGATAAAAGCACATGGTCGTCATCCGATAGAAAGAGACACACTGTACAATACCATAACAGATTATGCAAATTATGTTTTTGATGAAAAAACAAGATTAACAGCTAACTAAAATTAATAAAAATTTTTTCCAAGTGATTTTATTTAAAATTTTGATTTTTAATAAAAATCATGCAGGTTTGTGGCTTAACAACAATTACCTTGTAATATGCAGGAAATCCTATCAAACCGAATAAATAACCTTTCCGAATCTCAAACCATTGCCATGGCTCGCAAAAGCCGCGAATTAATTGCAAAAGGAATAGATATTATTAACCTAAGCTTAGGTGAACCCGATTTTAATACCCCCGATAAAATTAAAGAAGCAGCCAAAAAAGCAATAGACGAAAATTTTAGCTTTTACACCCATGTTTCAGGATATGTAGAATTGCGCGAAGCCATTGCCAAAAAATTTAAACGCGATAATAATTTAGATTACACTTCTGAAAATATAGTTGTATCAACCGGAGCAAAACAAAGCATTGCCAATGCAATGTTATGTTTGGTTAATCCGGGCGATGAAGTAATTGTTCCTGCTCCTTACTGGGTAAGTTATTTAGAAATAATAAAACTTACAGAAGGAACAGCCAAAATTATTGAAACTACAATAGATAATGATTTTAAAATTACTGCAGAGCAATTAAAAAACGCTATTACACCCAAAAGCAAAGTTTTAATTTACAGTTCACCTTGTAACCCAACCGGATCTGTTTATAGCAAAGAAGAATTACAAAAGATTGCAGATGTAATTGCTCAACATCCAAATATATTCGTTATATCCGATGAAATTTATGAGCACATCAACTTTGTTGGTAAACACACTTCATTAGCAGAATTCAGCGAAATAAAAGAACGAGTTATTACCATAAACGGATTATCAAAAGGATTTGCCATGACAGGATGGAGAATAGGCTTTTTAGCCGCTTCACTACCCATAGCAAAGGCATGCGATAAAATGCAAGGACAATTTACCTCTGCCACCTGCTCTATTGCCCAAAAAGCAGCTCATGCAGCTGTTGAAATTTTACCGGAAGAAACTTATCCGATGCGCGATGCCTTTAAGCGTAGAAGAGATTTAGTTATTGATGGATTAAAAAAAATTCCCGGTATTAAAACCAATAATCCCGATGGAGCATTTTATGTTTTCCCTGAAGTAAGCTATTATTTTGGTAAAACCGATGGTACAACATTAATAAAAGATGCTAACGATTTATGCATGTACCTTTTAAACAAGGCTCATGTAAGTCTGGTTCCGGGCGAAGCTTTTGGAGCACCCAATTATATTCGTATTTCATATGCAACATCCGATGAAAAATTAAAAGAAGCTATTCGCAGAATTGCCGAAGCATTATCAAAACTATCCTAAATAAAAGTGACAAAGCAGGAAATACATCAATTATTTGAAAAATTTCGCCAAATGAATGTGCTCATTATTGGCGATGTAATGATTGATGCTTATACCTGGGGAAGAGTTACACGCATTTCTCCTGAAGCTCCGGTACCCATTGTAGCCGTAGAAAAAGAAGAAAACCGTTTGGGCGGAGCAGCAAATGTAGCTTTAAATATTTTGGCAATGGGCGCTAAGCCATACTTGTGCGCTGTAACCGGCAACGATAAAAATGCTGAATTATTTGACAATTTACTTTCAAAACATCAATTACCTACCGAAGGAATTATTAGAAGTCAAAACAGAATTACAACCGTTAAAACCCGCATAATCGGGAACAACCATCAAATGCTGCGAATTGATAAGGAAATGGAACATCCCTTATCTGAAAACGAAACCTCTGAGCTTTTCAATCAAATAAAATGGATAATTGAAAATAAAAAAATTGATGTAATTATATTTGAAGATTACGATAAGGGAGTAATTACACAAAACTTAATAGAACAAGTAATAAGAGCTGCAAAATCAAAAAATATTCCGGTAGCAGTAGATCCTAAAAAAAGAAATTTTTTAAATTACAAAGATGTTACCTTATTTAAGCCCAATTTAAAAGAATTAAAAGAAGGCTTAAATATTGATATAGACACCACTTCGCCTACATCGCTTGAAAATGCAGCCAAGCAAATTCGAGAAAAACTAAACGCTCAAATGGCCTTAATTACCCTTTCTGAAAAAGGAGTTTTAATAAATACCGAAAAGGAACACAGGGTAATACCGGCACATATTCGTGATATTGCTGATGTTTCAGGAGCTGGCGATACTGTAATAAGTGTTGCCGCATTAAGCCTTGCAGCAGGAATACCGGCAAAAGAAATTGCTGCATTATCTAATCTTGCCGGAGGACTGGTTTGTGAGCACGTAGGAGTTGTTTCCATAAATCCTGAAGAATTACAAAAAGAAGCATTAATTTTGTGTGCTCATTAAGCGCTTTATATGTCGCTGCAATCTTTTAGAGAAAAAGCAAATCTCTTTCTTTATGCAAGTAAAGAACGCAATCTTCGAATATTAAGATATGCCAGTTTTTTCGTATCTCTGTTTGCAGTTACCTTATTGATATTTTTTTATGGCTTTAAAATTGAAGAAACAACTAAACAGCTTTTTGTTGCTTTTATAAAAGCCACTTTTGTATTTTATGTAATAGCTTACCTGATTAAATTTATATACACCTTTGAACCGCGAAAATTTATAAAAGAAACACGACTGGAAGGAATATTAATGCTTTTACTGGTAATTGACGGAACAAGTTATTTCCTTTTTAACCTACCTCTCATCCAAAATTTCTTTTACCAATTGGGATTTCACAACTTTACAGATATTTACATATTATTCATCCAGTTTTATCTACTGCTTATTGTAAGCCTTGATTTAAGTGCAATTTCAAGTAAAATTTCAAAATTTAATCTTGCACCTTCTACCCTCTTTATACTATCTTTTATTTTATTAATCGCAATTGGCTCTGTATTACTGATGCTTCCCGAAATGAATACAACCGGAAAAAGCATGCCGGTATTAGAAGCTATTTTTACTGCTATCAGCGCCAGTTGTGTTACCGGATTAATTGTAGTTGATACAGCTACTTACTTTACTATTAAAGGACATTTTGTAATTATGCTCCTTATGCAATTAGGCGGGTTGAGTATTATATCTTTTGCTACATTTATAATCTCTATCAGTGGAACAGGTGTTGGAATTAAGCAACAATTAATGATGAAAGATTTTTTGAGTACCGATTCACTTTTTTCTACTAAAGGTTTATTACATCAAATTATCATCTTAACACTAACTATTGAAGCTGCCGGTGCAATTTCAATATTCTTTTTATGGGACCCGAATTTATATTTTGAAACTCTTGGCGATAAAATATTTTTCTCCCTCTTCCACTCTATCTCTGCCTTTAATAATGCCGGATTTTCATTATTTACCAATGGTTTATATGAAAATGGCGTACGCAATTCTTACATGCTACATATTGTAATTGGCGTTTTAATTTTTTTTGGAGGCATCGGCTTTTCATCTATTCGCGATTTATTTGGTATTCAAAGTTTACGACAACGGTTAAAATATCCTTGGAAGAAAATTAAACTTAGTACTCAAATTGCTTTATATGTTTCATTAGCATTAATCATTACCGGCTCCATTGCATTTTTTCTTCTTGAACAAAACAATACTCTCCGAAATTTGCGATTTGTAGAAGCTATTATCACCTCTGTATTTCAATCAGTAACTGCCCGTACTGCCGGTTTCAATACAGTTGATTTCTCTATGATTGGCCAACCCATGTTAATTTTTTTTATCTTCTTAATGTTTATTGGAGCATCATCAGGATCTACAGGCGGAGGAATAAAAACATCTACTTTTGCATTATTAATTCTTTCTGCCTATTCAACTATAATTGGTAAACGCAATTTTGAATTAGATCGTTATTCCATTTCTTATGAATTAATGAATAGGGCTTTTTCTATTGCATTCTTTGCTTCAGGAATTGTATTTGTGGGGGTTTTTATTTTAACTATTTCCGATCCTCACATACCAATTCTGCATCTGGTTTTTGAAGAAGTATCAGCATTTGCCACTGTTGGACTATCTACCGGAATTACTGCCAATTTATCTACCACCGGAAAAATTGTATTGATGTGCTCCATGTTTATTGGCAGAATAGGCATTTTAACACTTGCATTTACCTTAAGCAGCAAAGTTGTTAGCCGCAACTATAAATTGCCAAGCGCACATATAATGGTAGGATAGATTTACTAAACATAAATTTAATAAATCAAACAATCAAAAATTCAGCAATTCAATTAATAGCCCAATACCTTAAGCATTGACTTGTAGCTTTGCTCCTTAGCAAATAATCGGGTATAAAATTCTCCATTATCATCCTTATCAATCAATACAAATTTTGGAGAAGGAATTAAACAATGTTTTATACCGCCATATCCGCTTAAAGACTCCTGATAAGCTCCCGTATGAAATAATCCAAGATATAATGGATCTTCTTTGGTATGCTTTGGTAAAAACACCGTATTTACATGCGCTTCGGAGTTGTAGTAATCTAAACTGTCGCAGGTTAATCCGCCAAGATTTACACGTTGATATTCTTTATCCCAATGATTTATTGCAAGCAATATAAATCGCTGACTTATACCCCAGGTATCTGGCAAACTTGTAATAAACGAGCCATCAATCATGTTCCATAATTCCGTATCATTTTGCTGTTTTTGTTCCAATACCGAAAATATATGTGCTCCACTTTCTGCAACGGTAAATGAACCAAACTCCGTAAAAATATTTGGTTCTTCTACTTCATGCTGTTCACAATATTGTTTAATCTGTAAAATAATTTCTTCTATAATATATTCATAATCAAATTCAAAATTTAATGAACTCTTAAATGGTAAGCCTCCACCAATATTAAGCGTATCAAGTGTTGGACAAATCTTTTTCAATTCTACATATACACCAAGACACTTATTTAATTCTGACCAGTAGTAAATTGAATCCTTAATGCCTTTGTTAATAAAGAAATGAAGCATTTTTAATTCAAATCGTTTATCCGGCTTTATTTGATTGATATAAAAATCTTTTATGTCTTTATATCTAATTCCAAGTCGAGAGGTATAAAACTCAAAACTAGGCTCTTCTTCAGAAGCTATTCTAATACCCAACTTGCAACTTTTATTTGTTAAATGCTCTTTATAAAAATCAAGTTCTTCTTTATTATCTAAAACCGGAATTACATTTTTAAAACCATCGTTAACAAGTTCTACAATATTTTCTTTGTAATGTTCTGTTTTAAATCCATTACAAACTATGTATTTATCCTGCTTTAATTCGCCTTGTTCGTAGAGTTCTCTAATAATATAAATATCAAATGCCGATGATGTTTCTAAATGCACATCATGTTTAAGTACCTCTTCAAGCACAAACGAAAAATGTGAGCTTTTAGTACAATAACAATAAGTATAGTTACCTTTGTAATCAACTTTAGCCATTGCCACATTAAAAAGCTTACGTGCTTTTTGTATCTGCTGACCAATTTTTGGAAGATATGCTATACGAAGTGGAGTTCCGTATTGTTTAATTATTTGTGTTAATGGAATATCATGAAAATACAGTTCATTATCTATAACATTAAATCCTTCCTGAGGAAAATCGAACGTTTGTTCAATTAGGTTGCGGTAAGATGTTTTCATTCTTAACTTAAAAAAAGGATGTAGTTAATACGGATTGTTGAAATTTGCGCAAAGTAAATTACTTAGATTAACATAAACAATACTTAAAACAATTATTTAACATTACTATTTATTTAGAATACACTATACAGAAAACAGTTATTAAAAACAAAGAATAGTAAAAAGCTTGTTTTAGTTGGAAATACATTATAGAACAAAAACAAAGGATATTTTAATGAGTTCAACTTTTTTATATTCATTTAATTCTTACAGATTCGATATTCGTAAGCATTTGTAGAGATTCGATATTCGTAAGCATTTGTAGAGATTTTTTATTCCTATAAATTTGTAATGATTATATATTCGTATGCATTCATAAAGATTATATATTCGTAAGCATTTGAAACTTTAACACAATGACATTTTCTAATAAACTAAATTTGCAACTTTATAAAAAAAGATAAAACATGAAAAGCATTCGATTAATTGAAGTAAAATCAGAAATAGCAGCCGGAACCCGTGGCGCAAGCTTAGGAATTGATGCCATTAAAATTGCTGCACTTGATTTTGGAAGCACTTTTTTTAAAAAATATCGTTCTGTAAACATTCCAACAGAAAACAAACTATTACTTGAACCGGTTGCTCATACTCATGCAAAGCGAATAAAAGGGGTTTATGCAATGATCGAAAAAGTTGCCAATGAAGTAAAAAAAACATTAACTTTTAATAAAGCCTTCCCGGTAATTTTAGCCGGCGATCACAGTACTGCCGCAGGAACTATTTCAGGAATTAAAATGGCGCATCCGGAAAAACGACTTGGAGTTATTTGGATTGATGCACATGCAGATATACACTCACCATACACCACTCCTTCTGGCAATATGCATGGAATGCCCATTGCAATGGTATTAGGAGAAGATAACATGGAACAAAAAGTAAACACCCCCGACTCTACAAGTGTTGAATATTGGGATAAAATAAAAAATATTGGAGGAATAAACCCAAAAATTCTTTACGATGATATTGTTTATATAGCTGTTAGAGATACCGAAGCTCAAGAGGATTACCTGATAAAAAAACATAAAATAAAAAATATTACCGTTCAAGAATTACGTAGAAAAGGAGTTGAGCGCATTGCAAATGAATCCATCAATTACCTTGATCATTGCGATTTAATTTATGTTTCCTTTGATGTGGATAGCATGGACCCTTCCATATCAAAAGGAACCGGAACACCTGTGCCGGGCGGCATTACAGAACGCGAAGCAGGAAATTTACTATTCAACTTAATGCGTCATAAAAAAGTTTGCTGTTTAGAAATTGTAGAAGTTAATCCAACACTTGATAAAGAAAATCAAATGGCCGAAAATGCTTTCGAAATTTTATCAAAAGCTGTAAACCAATTAAATCAACGTTTCCAATTAAAAGAAGAATAATAATTTTACGCTCTTTAATTAAAAAAATGAATTTAGAAATTCTCCTTTCACAAAAAGTAACTGAGACTATTAAAACTTTATACTGTAAAGAATATAGCCAAGCAATAAGCTTTCAGAAAACCCGTCCGGAATTTGCAGGAGATATTACCTTAGTAATATTTCCATTTATTAAAATTTCAGGAAAAGGACCTGAGCAAACCGCTCAAGAAATTGGAAATTATTTAAAAGAACATTGCAAAGAAGTTGAAAATTTTAATGTAGTTAAAGGATTTCTAAATATTGAAATTTCTGCCGCCTATTGGCTAGAATTTTTCAAAAACATTTCTCAAAACAAAAACTATGGATTTGCCGAAAAATCAAGCGGTAAAACCATTATGATTGAATACTCATCGCCTAATACAAACAAGCCTTTACACCTTGGACATATCAGAAATAATTTATTAGGATACTCGGTAGCAGAAATTTTAAAAGCAAATGGACATAAAGTAATTAAAGCCAATTTGATTAACGACCGCGGTGTACACATTTGCAAATCTATGCTGGCATGGAAAAAATGGGGCAATGGCGAAACGCCGCAAAGCAGCGGCCTTAAAGGAGATCATTTAGTTGGCAAATACTATGTTGAATTTGATAAGCAATATAAAACAGAACTAAATAAATTAATTGCTAAAGGAATACCCATAGAAGAGGCAGAAAAAAAAGTTCCTCTTTTACTCGAAGTACAAGAAATGCTACGTAAATGGGAAGCAGGTGATAACGAAACCATTGCTCTTTGGAAAATGATGAATGAATGGGTATATGAAGGTTTTGAAAAAACTTACAAAGCACTTGGTGTTGATTTTGATAAAATATATTACGAATCGCAAACCTATTTGCTTGGAAAAAGTATGGTAGAAGAAGGTCTGCAAAAAGGTGTTTTTTATAAAAAAGAAGATGGCTCTGTATGGATTGATTTAACTGCCGATGGCTTAGATCATAAATTACTTTTGCGCTCAGACGGTACTTCGGTTTACATTACACAAGATATAGGAACTGCCATCGAGCGTTTTAAAGAATTTCCGGAATTAAACAGCTTAATTTATACCGTTGGAAATGAACAAGATTATCACTTTAAAGTTTTATTTTTAATATTAGAAAAATTGGGGTACAAACAAGCAAAAGATTGCTATCACTTATCATACGGTATGGTGGAACTTCCACATGGTAAAATGAAATCGCGCGAAGGAACAGTGGTTGATGCCGATGATTTAATTGAAGAAATGATACAAACCGCAGCAGAAAAATCGAAAGAAAGAGGAAAAACAGAAGGCATGGATGATGCTCAATTACATCAATTAAACAACATGATTGGATTAGCTGCTTTAAAATATTTTATTCTTAAAGTTGACCCTAAAAAGAAAATGCTTTTTAATCCTGAAGATTCAATAGATTTGAATGGAAACACCGGACCATTTATTCAATACACTCATGCACGTATTCGTTCATTAGTTAGAAAAGCGCAAGAACAGTTTAGTAATTATTCTTCTGTTGCAACTTCATTGCCGGGCAAAGAAGAAATTTCGTTGTTGAAACATTTATATTATTTCCCGCAAGTTGTTGCTGAAAGTGGCGAAAAATTTGACCCATCGCTTATTGCTAATTACATCTATGATTTAGCAAAACAATTTAATCAGTATTATGCCGATGTTGCTATTTTTAAAGAAGAAAATGAAACAGTAAAAGCATTACGTATTCAACTCGCAGAAGCAACCGGAAAAGTAATTAAAAATGGTATGCAGCTTTTAGGAATACAGGTTCCGGAAAGAATGTAAAAAATAGATTTTATAAAAAAATTACCGAAACCTATTGTTACAACAACCGCTGCTAATAGTTTACCCTTACCTGCAAGCGTAAACAAAAACCGTGCATACATTAAACAGAAAGGATTTTAACAAACAGACGAGAACTAATTTTGACAGTTGGAAAACAATATACAAGCAACATAACTTCGGAACAGCCTGTACTGACCGTCTGACACGCTTGCCTAAGCCATAGCTAAAACAAGAGCATACTCAAAAAAGCCAACTTTCCAATCTTTTTTTATTTATTTTGTATTAAAAATTTCACTTTTTAATTAATCCATTCAAAAACAAAATATGACAGAACTCATTTGGGAAGGAAAGTATAAAGACGGAAAAAAGATTGCCCCCGTAAGGATTGCCCTCCCCTTTCAGACCATTGAAACCATTAACGAAAGCGCAGCCGACCGCCAAAAACGCCTGAGCAGTCTGTTTAACGAAAAACAGGAAACGGGCGATTGGCGTAACCGCCTGATTTGGGGCGACAAAAAATATGTGCTGCCTTCTCTACTGCCCGAGTTTGCAGGCAAAGTAAACCTTATTTACATTGACCCGCCTTTTAACGTGGGGGCTGATTTTTCATTTACGGCAACCATTCCCGACCACCCCGATAGTGAGGAAGACCAAACCACCACCTTTGTAAAACAACCCAGCATTATTGAACAAAAGGCATACAGAGACACCTGGGGAAAAGGATTGGACAGCTACCTGCAATGGTTCTACGAAACCGCTGTGTTGCTGCGGGAACTGTTAGCCGATAACGGCAGCATTTATGTGCATCTGGATTGGCATGTGGGGCACTATGCCAAATGCGTTTTAGACGAAGTCTTCGGATATGAGAATTTTAGGAATAATATTGTATGGTGCTACAAAACTCGACAGTTTTCAAAAAAATATTGGAATAGGAAGCATGACGATATTTTGTTTTACACTAAATCCGATGAATGGATATTTAACTGGGAACAAGTTATGAGTCCTCTATCTGAATCAACGATAAAAAAATATAAACTCGTTGATGAACAAGGAAGAAGATATAGATTAAACGGAAGAGGAATTACAGGAAGTCCAATTCGTTCGGCTAAAGATGTTGACCCAAAATGGGAGATAACAAATCCTGAACTGGTTGTTAGAGATTACTTACGTGATGGTTATCCTCCAGAAGATTGGTGGGTAATTGATATTGTAAATCAAGTAGCAATTGAACGTGTTGAATACGCCACTCAAAAACCCGAAGCCCTTTTAGAGCGCATCATCAAAGCAAGCAGCAACGAAGGCGATTTGGTGTTGGATTGTTTTTGCGGCAGCGGCACTACGGCAGCCGTAGCAGAAAAACTCAACCGCCGATGGATTACCTGCGATTTGGGACGTTTTGCCATACACACCACC
>CALKJP010000106.1 GCA_937995645.1 uncultured Bacteroidia bacterium | reverse complement strand
AATTCTTCAATTACACCATCTAAACCAATTTTTTCAAGCTTATCAATAGCTATGGTCATATCCATCATTTTTTCAGGATGACCAATATATTCGGCAATACCACTCAATATTTTACGATTGTTTATTTTTATGATAACCGGTAAATGCAATTGTGTAAACACATCGTCCATCAATTGTACCAGTTCAATTTCATATAAAAGTGAATTGCTTCCAATTACATCCGCATCGCATTGATAGAACTCGCGGTAACGTCCTTTTTGCGGCCTATCGGCACGCCACACAGGTTGTATTTGATAGCGTTTGAAGGGAAAAGTAATTTCATGCTGATGCTGCACTACATAACGTGCAAATGGAACAGTTAAATCATAACGCAATGCTTTTTCCGAGATTTCGCTTAATTTAATATTGCCCGATTTTGCTTTGATTTCATCTAATACTGCTCCGCTATTCAATATTTTAAAAATCAATCTATCTCCTTCTTCACCATATTTACCCATTAAGGTAGAAAGATTTTCCATTGCAGGAGTTTCGATAGGTGCGTAGCCGTAGCGTTTAAATGTTGCACGTATGGTATCGAAAATATAATTTCTGCGCGACATTTCTACAGGAGAAAAATCACGTGTTCCTTTTGGTATGGATGGTTTCATTCTTGCTTAAACTATTTAGAAATTAGAATTGAGCGTATCTAATTTTATCATTCTAATTTTAGCTGACTAACTTTTTATAACGTATGCGTTTGGGTTCAACATCCCCTAAGCGTTTTTTCTTATTCTCTTCGTATTCGCTGTATGAACCTTCGAAGTAATAAACTTGTGAATCGCCTTCAAAAGCAAGTATGTGTGTACATACGCGATCTAAGAACCAGCGGTCGTGCGAAATAATAACAGCACAACCTGCAAAATTTTCTAATGCTTCTTCTAATGCACGCAAGGTGTTTACATCTAAATCGTTAGTGGGCTCGTCCAGCAACAACACATTAGCTCCCATTTTTAAACACATGGCTAAATGTAAACGATTTCTTTCTCCTCCTGACAAAATGCCGCATTTCTTTTGCTGATCGGCTCCTGAAAAATTAAAGCGCGATAAATATGCTCGGGCATTTATTAATCTGCCTCCTACATCTACATTTTCTAATCCTCCGGAAATAACTTCAAATACAGTTTTATTGGGGTCTATATCTTTATGCGTTTGATCAACATATCCGATTTTAACGGTTTCTCCGATTTTAAATTCTCCTTTATCCGGTTTTTCTTGTCCCATTATCATTCGGAAAATAGTTGTCTTACCTGCACCGTTAGGACCAATAATACCAACTATTCCAGCAGGTGGTAAAGCAAAATTAAGATCATCGTATAATATTTTATCGCCATAAGCTTTAGCCACATGAATTGCTGTTATAACATCGGTTCCTAAACGTGGTCCTGGCGGTATAAATATTTCCAGTTTTTCTTCTTTTTCTTTAACATCTTCATTTAATAATTTATCGTATGCTTTTAAACGTGCTTTTTGTTTTGCCTGACGGCCTTTTGTTCCTTGTCGCACCCATTCTAACTCGCGCTCTAATGTTTTTCTGCGTTTACTTTCTGTTTTTTCTTCTTGGGCTAATCGTTTGGCTTTTTGTTCTAACCACGATGAGTAGTTTCCTTTCCATGGAATTCCTTCTCCTCTGTCTAATTCAAGTATCCATTGTGCCACATTATCTAAGAAATAACGGTCGTGTGTAATGGCAATAACTGTACCTTGATATTGTTGTAAATGTTGTTCTAACCAATCTATCGATTCGGCATCTAAGTGGTTGGTAGGCTCATCTAATAATAAAATATCCGGTTGTTTTAAAAGCAATCTGCACAAAGCTACTCTTCTGCGCTCTCCTCCCGATAAAACTTTGATAGGAGTATCACCTTCAGGACAGCGTAAGGCATCCATTGCTCGTTCTAACTTGCTGTCAATTTCCCATGCACCAACAGCATCTATTTTATCTTGAAGTTCTGCCTGTCGTGCCAATAGTTTATCCATTTTATCGGCATTTTCATAATTTTCAGGCAGGCTCATATCATCGTTTATTTTGTTGTATTCATTCAACAAATCCATAATTTCCTGAACTCCTTCTCGTACAACTTCAATAACTGTTTTACCTTCATCAAGTTGCGGCTCTTGCTCTAAATATCCAACGGAATAACCGGGAGCAAAAACTACTTCGCCTTGATACGATTTATCAACTCCAGCAATTATTTTTAGCAAGGTAGATTTTCCGGAACCGTTTAAACCGATAATACCGATTTTAGCTCCGTAAAAAAATGAGAGATAAATATCCTTTAAAATTTGCTTACCTGATGGAATGGCTTTACTTACCTTTACCATCGAAAAAATTACCTTCTTTTCGTCAGACATAATTTTATTGAGATTTATAGAAATTTATTAAGAGTAATTGTTTTATTTTAGTTAAAAAGTATTATTGTATTAAATTGTTAAGGTTACTATTGCATACAAATAGCGAATCTTTTACAAATCAAAACGAATAAATAAATCTTAAATCTTAATTCATAAATCTTAAATATCATTCATCTATGTTCTTTCTGTATTTTATCTTTTTTGCCAACTGCGTATTGCTTACTGCCTACTTTTTAAGTGCTTTAAAATCTTTATCGAGCATACCTTCTGGTTCTTTCTTCCATATTTCGTCTTCTTTAATGTAAATACATTCACCGCCCTTTGCTGTTAAAATCATTTTTACATTAAATGCTAATTCTGTTTTTGTACGCTCAGGACCCGCTTTATGAACATAAGCCACATTCGGATCTTGCTTTTTAATAGCTTCTTCGATTTGTTTTTGATCTACTATAACAACTTCTCCCGGATATATTTTTTCTATTTGTTCGATGGTATAAACAGATTTGGTTAAATCATCAGCTAAAACGTACAACTTGTAATCTTTCACTTCTTTATTACGTTTATTAAAATATTTTTCAATGCTTTCTTTTGTTTGATTTGGGTTATTTGCTACATAATCGGCCAGATATTGCAAATACTGAATCATTCCCGGAATTTTATAAGTGTAATATTCAGGACCTACATTTCCGTAAGATAGGGGCACAGCAGCCACCCATGGCATTTTGTCTATTCGTTTGGCTTTACCTCCCAAGGCAAAAACTAAATAATTTATATATGTTTTTTCTTCTTTGTATTTGGTTTTAAGATTGTATAAAAAAATAAATGAGCTGGAGGGATCCATTCTTTTTTGCTCAAATTCTTCGGGTTTTATAAATTCAAATTTGGTGGCTTTCCAAAAAGTATTCATACCAAATTTTAATTGCTTGTTAAATTCGTTATCTTGAAATTCGGACAAATCAGCTTTTTTACCGGATTCAACAACTGTTTCACTTTGAATTTTTTCATAAATAACATTTGTTTTTTCAATTTGCTCTTGCTCTAAAAGCACCACGTATGTTTTTGTTTTTAAGGCTTGGGCGGCTTGATCAACAGTAGCTGTTGAATAAATTAGATGCTGCGCAAAAGCTAATGCTGTAATTATTAAAGCTGTGAAAAATAAAAATACATGTTTCATGATAAATAATATTGGTTTTGAAATGAGGCTATTTGCAATTATTATGCCTTTGCAAACAATGGCTTCAAATATCGTAAAAATAAGTTTATAAACACCCTATTATTGGTTTTAATAAATAAAGTTTTTTTCAAACAAAGCCACAAATTAAGATGTTTTTATTAAAACATTAATGCGTATTTTTATCCCATTCTAAAAACAATGAAAGCAAGCGTAAAAAATTATTTATCACTTGTAAAATTCAGTCATACTATTTTTGCTTTACCCTTTGCATTAATTGGTTTTTCATTGGCTTTAAATAATAATTTCAACTCGTTCCCCGTAAAATTATTTATTTTAATTTTAATTTGTATGATTACTGCTCGTAATTCAGCAATGGCTTTTAACCGATATATTGATAAAAAATTTGATGCTGCTAATCCACGAACTGCAATAAGAGAAATTCCCTCCGGCATAATTAAACCTAAAAACGCATTGTTATTCGTTATATTCAATGCATTACTGTTCATTATTACAACTTGGTTTATAAACCCTCTATGCTTTTATTTATCGCCTGTTGCTTTGGCAGTAATATTAGGATACAGTTTAACAAAACGTTTCACGGCATTATGTCATATAATACTCGGGCTTGGTTTAGCATTGGCGCCTATTGGAGCTTATATAGCTGTAACTGGGAAATTTGATTTAATACCTCTTCTTTTTTCACTTATTGTATTAACATGGGTTAGTGGCTTTGATATTATTTATGCCTTGCAGGATGAAGAATTTGACCGAAGTCAAAAACTTAATTCTATCCCTGTTTTACTTGGGAAAAAAGGAGCATTAAGATTATCTGAAATTTTACATTTAATTAGTTTTGCTGTAATCTTGATTGCCGGCTGGTATGGTAATTTCAGCTATTTATTCTGGACAGGAGCACTTTTTTTTGGTTCATTGCTAGTTTATCAGCATAGCATTGTAAAACCAAATGATTTAAGCAAAGTAAATCTGGCTTTTTTTACCACAAATGGCATAGGCAGCGTTGTATTTGCAATATGTGTAATATCTGATTTATTTTTACTTTAGAGTTTTAAAAAATTA